>CAZZPH010000125.1:0-7416 GCA_964655725.1 uncultured Hyphomicrobium sp. | reverse complement strand
GCTCCACGAGATCGCCCGGTTCAATCCCTTCACACATGCCGTCGAGTTGATCCGCTTCGCGCTTTATGGCGAGATCGGCCCCAGGATCGATCCAAGCCAGACGCCTGTCTCCGCTGGGTTGAACCTTGATGGCGTCTTCATACCGCTGCAATCGGGAGAGTTCCTCGACATCACGCATCTGGTGGTCGTCGCCGGCTGCACACTTCTGTTCCTGGCGCTGGCGATCTTCGCCTATAATCCCTCCAAAGGTCTGATCGCACGGCGCGGCGGCCCAGGCGGTGGAGCACCGGCCGGGTGATCACGCTTCGTATCGCTCCTGAGCAAGACAAGGACACCTGACGTGGACGTAAAAAACTTCCTCAGCATCGCCCTGAGTGCAGCCGCACTGAGCATGGTCGCGAGTTCCATCCCGGCAAGCGCCGCGAACGATCCAGACAATCCCGATTGGCCATGCGTGCAGAAGCGCGTGGAGAACCTTTCCGTCACGGCAATCTGGGACGGGCCCGGCATCGACGACCACAAAGAATGGTATCGTGACGAAGAAATTTCCAAGCTCGTCACCAAGCTTGCGACGCGGCGCGTACCGGTCGAAAAGGCGACGGCAGCGGTCGAAGCTTTTGGGAAGGATTTGCCGGCCGCAGAACGGGACGAGCGACTGACAAAGCTGTTCGCTGGCCTGTTCAACACCGTCAACACTCAGCGCCGCGGTGTCATCAGCGGCATCGAAAAATTCCAGCGCGCACAAAAGGCCCGCGCCGAGGAGCTCCAGAAGAAGGGCGTTAACATTGCCGAAACGCTGGGCAACATCACGGTCGATGATACGGCGGCAAAGCCCCTGACGCCCGAGGAAGAGGAACTGATGTGGGCAGGCCGCATCTTCCAGGAGCGGCAGGCGAATATTCCAATCGCCTGCGAGTTGCCTGCTGTGATCGAAGAGCGGCTCTTTGAATTGACGCGCGCCATTCGCGGTCAGATGTCTCAGTAGCGGCACGTGCTGGCAAGGGGCGAACATGGGCGTGCAGGCGCCCGCCACGCACGCGCAATCCACCAACTGTCAGGTAACGTGCCGGGCCTCAGCGCTCAGGGCCGCGGATCAGGTGCGCACGAAAATTCGCGCACTCAGGGTAGCGGATCCACTTGCACCAGATCGTTGCCAATGGCCTGCCACCCATCGGTGCCATCAGGAAACCAGACAACGTTTGTATAGCCCCATCCAAGCGCCCGCTTGGCGGCATTCCACGACATCCAGCAGTCCTTAAGACAGAAAAAAACGATCACCTTCGACGCTGATCCGGCCGTCAGGGTTCTCAAGCGCGTCTGAAAGTAATCATCGAATTCCGGTGAGAGCGTTCCGTAGCCCACATTCGGCAGCCAGTGAGACCCAGCGATACTCATGTGAGGCGCATCGCGCCAGACCGTGCCAGCGGGCAGATTGGGTGGGCGCGGCGCGCGCGGGAACACGTCGATAAACACCGCTTGCCCCGCTGCGATCATCGCCTCAGCATCATCCGCTGTGATGACCTTCGCTCCTTGGAGCGTTGCTGGAACCGGCGTCCTGTAATCGTCCATCCGATAGCCGTCAGGCTCGGGAATTCCCCCAACGTGCGCCTGGGCAGGCGGTGCGGCGCGATCGGAAGCCAGCGAAATATGCGAGCCAGAGCCAAATGACAGAGCCGCGATCATACCCATCAAGCACGCGCGTGCGAGACGCGAGCGGATCAGGCAGGAAAAGCGCAACGCCGCGCCGGAGAGGCACCCCGGCGCGGCTTGGTTGCAGCACGGCATCAGCGCGCGTCCCATTACTTCCTTGGCTGGGTCACGGGATTGAGATCTTCGTCGAGCAGCGGCACATTGTAGGATAACAGGATCCGGTCGATGTCAGCTTGCCGCTTCTTGATCACTTCGTTGAGTTCGCGCTTCCAGTTGCTCTCGTTGGCCCGTACGCCCATGGTGATGCGGTAATTCACCCGTCCGGTCCCCACAACATTCTCCGTCAACGGCTGCACGGTCAGCTTGTCGAGGTGATCCTTCAGCAGCCAACCGGCAAACGGCCCCCAGAGCACACCGACATCGATCTCTCCCTTTAGGACATCGTCGATGATTTCCTGCTCAGGGTTGAGATAGCGCCTGTCGACATTGATCAGGTAAGCCTTGGCTTCAGGCATCAGACCCGCTTTCGCGATCTGGTCGCCGATTGGACCGCCCTGGTTGCTGACGCGCTTGCCCTTGAGGCGGGGATCAAAAATTGACGTGACGCCCTCAAGATCTCCACCCTTGCGATAGAACATCACGTAGGTGGTATGATAATAATGATTGGTGTTGAGGGTGTACTCGTCCGCCTGAACCGTGCCCAGCACAAGATCGCAGCGCTTGGCCGCAAGAGTGCGCCGGATAAGGCCGTAACCGCCGGGGTACCACGTGTATTCGATGGGCACTTTCAACTCGTCGGCAATGACCTCGGCAATTTTGTTTTCGAAGCCTTCACCCTTGTCATTGGAGTAGGGCATATTCTCAGGCACCGAACACACTCGCAGCACCTTGCGGTTAGCGGCATCAGCGAGATTTCCGTCCGCAGCCTCGGCCGCGATGGGAAGTAGCGCGGCACCCAACGCCGCGATTGCGATTGCACTTGTAAGGCGCTTCATCAGGCCGAATTCTCCCTGAATTTGAGCACGCGCGGACGCAAGCCGAAAATTCGCGCCGCACGTGGCCTGTGTGATGATCCTGGTACGCCGCGCCGACCGGCGATCCATGTTCTACAGCGATGTATACGGTTGCCGACCTGGTTTGGCACATGAAGTTCTTGTCATGCAGATTGCAGATGTCGGAACCGCCCTGCCTTCTCGCGCTGCAACACAACGTTGAAGGCTCAGACAGCAACAAGGGCCGCACATTGCGGTGCGGCCCTTCACGTCGTCCCAATCAGTGGCACCCCTCAGCCCACGCGCTGGTGCTGTGTGCCAGAGCCGCTCCATCAATCGCCAAGGCAGGACTTCTCGGCCTCAATGGCTTCCTGGGGCTTCTCGGCGCGCTGGTCGGCGCTGAGGCGTCCACCCGGCAACGCCTCGGTTGAGCGTGCCTTGAGGTAGATATAAAGGTCATCGATGTAGCACATGACGTTCAGATTATCGCCGAGCGCTGGCATGATGAAGTCCGTGCCACCGACGTTGCGCCGTTGACCGCTGGCAACGATCTCCAGGAACTTCGCGTACGACATAGTCTTCAAGCTGTCGGCCAACCCGGGCGCGAAGCTCGAACCATCACCGTTGGGGCCATGGCAGACATGGCACTCCGCGTGGTAGCGGCGCCAGCCCGAATACGTGTTCCAGTCGACCTGCTTGACGATGAGGCTGTTACCGGAGCCTTCAGTAATCACGTTATAGGTCGGCGTGCCGTCCGGCAGAACCCACTTGCCGTCCTTAAACTCTTTGCCTTCTTCGGCAGCCTTGCGCAGTTCCTCAGGTGTCTTGGAGTGCTGAGCTTCGGGTGACGCCTCAGGTTCTACTGCCGGGGCAGCGGCCGGGGCAGCGGGCTCTGGTGCTGCCGCGGCGGGCGCTTCCGCGGCGGGCGCCTCAGCGACCGGCGCCGGCTCTGCGGGTGCAGCAGCAGGCGCTTCGGCAACGGGTGCGGGCTCTTCAGGGGCGGCGGCGGGTGCCGGTTCTGCAGGTGCAGCAGCAGGCGCTTCGGCTACTGGTGCCGGTTCTGCAGCCGCGACCTTCTCCTCCGCAACCGGTGCGGCCGGGGCTTCGGCCGTGGCGGCGGCGGCCGGTGCATCTTCTGCCTTCTTCTCCACCTTCGGCTGCTCAGAGCCACAAGCGGAAACCATCAGTCCTAATGTGGCAATGACCGCCACGACTCCATATTTGCTGTGCAGTCCCATCGTGCGGGGCTCCCATTCGGCTATTCGTTGTGTCCGTGAACCGGTCGTGGGTATGTGTCGTCTGGTGGAACTTCTAGCCCGGAACAGCGGTGACCGCAAAACCCAACGGCCGAACATCGCAAACGCTTGCCCGGCCGCCGGAATGTTCATCAGTCTCCAAGGCAGGATTTTTCCGCCTCGATCGCTTCCTTGGGCTTCTCAGCGCGCTGATCAGCCCCCAGACGGCCGCCGGGCAAAGCGTCGGTCGAACGTGCTTTCAGGTAAACGTAAAGGTCGTCGATGTAGCACATCACGTTCAGGTTATCGCCGAGCGCCGGCATGATGAAATCGGTACCACCGATGTTGCGCTGCTGACCGCTCGAGACGACCTGAAGGAATTTTTCGTACGACATCCACTTGAGACTGTCGGTCAGTGAAGGAGCGAAGCTTGAGCCGTCACCATTCGGACCGTGGCAGACGTGGCACTCGGCGTGGTAGCGGCGCCAGCCGGAGTAAGTATTCCAATCCACCTGCTTGACGATCAGCGCGTTGCCCTCGCCCTCGGTCACGACGTCGTAGGTCGGCGTGCCGTCAGGCAAAACCCATTTGCCGTCGGCGAATTCCTTGCCCTCTTGGGCCTGCTTGTGCCGCACATCTGCCGGCGGAATCTCACCTTCTGCCTTAGCCGCCTGTTGCCCCATCGCCAGAGCCGCGATGGCAAGGGTCGCAGCTGCGATCCCCAAGTAGCTTGTTACCTTCACGCGTTTCCCCTGTCTTGTTTTCTTGTGTGATTGATCTTTGACGTGCTCGTTGCATCACGTGCTCGCTTGTGAGTGTGACCCCAAACGCCGAAGCGACGGATCACACCGAAGCACATACTTGAAGCCGTCCCGCTTAAATCAGTGTTCGCCTTACGCCCAACGACACCATCCTGCGGAAGGCCTCAATACATCGGGTTACGACTTTCGATCTAGACCCGATGGGCAACAATGTATCTGGTGCGACAATGCGCACGCAACAAGAGGCCGCATTCAATAAGAAGGCCGGCGCAGGCTTCCCTGCGCCGGCCCCATTTGGTCGCTCGTCAGCCGGTTATGGCAGCGAGTAAACCGTCAGCGTGCCGCCGAGGTCGGTGTACGACTTCAGGCCAGCGTAGTTGCCGACAGCGCCGAGACCATCGGTCGGCTTGTCGAGACCAGCTGCCAGACCGATGCCAGCCCAGCCACCGACGCCCGAGTACAGGCCAAGGTACTGCTTGCCACCAAGTGCGTAGGTGAAGACGTTGCCGATCGAGCCGGAAGGCAGACGGTGGCTGAAGAGCACCGAGCCATCCTTCGCGTCACGGCAGCGCAGGAAGCCGTCCAGCGTACCGTGGCAGGCGAGGCCGCCAGCGGTCGTCAGGACGCCCGACCACACCGAGAAGGGCTCGTCGTGCTGGTGCACGATCTTGCCAGCTGCACCATCCCAGATGGTGAAGTGACCGGTGTTGGTCTTGCCCTCAGGCGGGAACATGGACAGCGTGGCGCCAACGTAGGGCTGACCAGGCGTGTACGAAACCTTGAAGGGCTCGTAATCCATGCACACGTTGTTGACGGGCACGTAGAACAGGTTCGTCTGCGGAGAGTACGCAGCCGGCTGCTGGTCCTTGAAGCCAAGGGCCGCGGGGCAGATGTTCTTCGTGTTCACGTCAGCGCCCTGAATGAACGTCGACTTGGAGTCAACAACAGCCGGACGACCGTAGGTCGGCGAGCTCTTGTCCATATCCACGCCGGTCGACCAGTTCAGGTCTTCGTCGTAGGGCTCAGCGACGAGCAGCTCGCCGTTGATGCGATCGAGCGTGTAGCCGAAGCCGTTACGATCGAAGTGAGTCAGAACCTTGCGGTCCTGGCCACCAATGTTCTGGGTGGTGAGGATCGACTCGTTGACGCCGTCGTAGTCCCACTCATCGAACGGGGTCATCTGGTATGCCCAGGCGGCCACGCCGGTGTCGGGGTTACGTGCGAAGAGCGTCATCGACCACTTCTGGTCGATACGCTTGCCATCCGGACCAGCGCGCTGAGCCGGATTCCAGGTCGAGGGGTTGCCCGTTCCGTAGTAGAACAGGTTGGCCTCGGGGTCGTAGGAGTAGAAGCCCCACGTGGAGCCGCCACCGATCTTCCACTGATCACCCGTCCAGGTCTTGAGAGACGAGTCCTTGCCGACCGGCTTGCCGAGCGACAGGGTCTTGTCCGGATCGACGAGGATGTCGCTGTCCGGGCCCATGGAGTAGGCGCGCCACAGACGCTTGCCATCGGCGAGCGAGTAGGCGGTAACGTGGCAGCGAACGCCAAACTCGGCGCCCGAGGTGCCCATCACGACCTTGTCGTTCATGATGAGAACGTTGCCGGTGTAGGTTTCACCCTTCTTGGGATCGCCGTTGACCTGCTTCCACTTCTCAGCGCCGGTCTCTGTGTCGAGAGCGACGATGGTCGTGTCAGCAAGACCCATGATCAGCGTGTTGCCAGCCACGGTCGGGCCGCGGTTGACGGTGTCGCAGCACATCACGGGGATGACTGACGGATCCTGCTTGGGCTCGTACTTCCAGAGGATCTTCGGCTCAACCGGGTTTGCCAGGCTCAGCTTGAAAACCTTGTTCGGGAAGGCCGAGTGAACGTACATTTCGTCGCCGATCACCAGCGGCGAACCCTCGTGCCCGCGCAGAACGCCGGTCGAGAACTGCCAGGCCACCTTCATGTCCTTGACATTCGAGGTGTTGATCTGGTCGAGCTGGGAATACCGCCAGCCCTCGTAGTTACCCATCTGGACGGCCCAGTTGTTCGGGTCTGCGATGGCCTTCTTCACGTCATCGTTCGCCAGAACAGGCGACGTCAACGCTACAGAGGCCAGAAGACCACATGCGAGTGCACTTTTGCGCATCGCGCTTCCTCCTTGAGGTTCTTGCCACGCTTGCAGAGTGATAAGCCGCGGATTTTTCCAGGCCATTTTCCGGGTTTTAGCACCCGATTGTCGTTTCGGCTCAGGCAGTAACCTTGCTCCTCCGAACAGGGTCCCCCAGGTCTCATCACCGCGCGGCATCTAGACACTTTCTCGTGAGGTCCGCAAGACAATCCGTGATGTCAATTTTTTTGCAACACTTGTAGGTCAGTCCTATTGACGGTTTTTTATTGCGTAATCGCAATGCGTTGAGGAGTGACACGGGCTCGTTGTGCGGCGCACGATTACTTGGGAGCCTCTGTCCTCGTACGGGCGTACTATTGACTTTTCAAATGATATATAGATCATTTTTACCCCTCGCTGCCACATGCTGCGCCAAAAATCCGAGATATGCCGCTTGCACATGGACCAGAAGCCGCCGATATTCCTGAAATTGGTGCCAAGCTGACCCCGCGCGTTCGCAAGCCCCAACCCGCTGACTGGGCAAGCAAATCACCACTCGTGTGAGCGCGGAATGGAAGGGTGACGAGAGTGAGGACGGCCCTGATCGACCGCCGCGCCTGTCTGGCAGGCTGCACCGCGTTGGGTTTGCTGCCCGTCCTGCGGATCATTCCGGTCGAGGC
>CAZZPH010000124.1:0-7422 GCA_964655725.1 uncultured Hyphomicrobium sp. | reverse complement strand
TAGCTCGAAGTGCTGGCTGATTTTTGTCCGCGCACGTTCGCCGTTGACCGCCTCAGCGGTTAGGGATACGGTTAGGGATGAACTAACTGCTGCAATAAAAATAGTCTCTTTATCAATGAGTTATGTTATTTGTCTGGCGGAGAGAGTGGGATTCGAACCCACGGTAGGCTTTCACCTACACACGCGTTCCAGGCGTGCGCCTTAAACCGCTCGGCCACCTCTCCGCGAGCCGTCAGGGAGCGGCGCACTATAGCGAAGCGCACACCGTTCGCAACACGTCTCGATAACGCCATGTTGTGTGCGCAAGTGCCGTGGCAGGCGGCCCCCAACCGAGCTCAAAGCGTGCCCTGCACGGGCTGGATGAGGTTCTCGGGGCTTGCACAACGGGCTCACACTGCACCACGATGTTTGCCGCCGCTGACAGTCTTATCATTGCCTCAAACGGACCCATTGTGGCAGGGATTGGGGGGCCGTCTAACGTTGCGAACGGGAGCCTGATATGGCTGCTTTGAGATTCCTGGCCGCACTGTTCGCCATCGTGGCGCTCGTCAGCCTGGCTGTGGATGCGACCCCGACCCTGACCTCCAGCGCGCCCTTCTCACCACGGAGCGTGGCGGCTCAGTGGCAGGCGATCGCTCCCAAGACCTTCGCAGGCGCTCGAGAAAGCGTGTCGAGCACACTGTCTCCATCCGTTTGGAACTTGATGGAGTCGAGCCTGCTCGCGATACCGTCCTTTGCCATGTTCGGCCTGCTCGCGGCACTTTGCGGGTACCTCGGGCGACGGCGGCGCAGGGTGGAAATCTTTGTGAATTGAGCGTCGCAGACGGCGCACCTTTCATCGGTCACGCGGTGCGGGTCTGTGGTAGCTAAGACCCGCTACAGCATCGACGCCGTCTGACCGATCGGAGTTCCGGAAGCGAAATCCTCCACGACGCCGATCATCATCAGGATGAGAAACGCGCCAATCAGGAACAACAGGAAGCTGCTGTGCGACCGGTTGAGCCGCTCGATAAGCTGAGGGTCGGCGATGTCGCTCTGGGTGCCTGTATCCTTGATACCCAGCATCTTCTTGTGCACCGTGCGCCACACGTTGCCACGGTCAATCAAAGGAAGGCGCGCCCGTTCTGCGATGTGTCCTGCGATCTCCGGATAGGGCAGGATCGGATCACCATCGGCCTCGCTGACGTAGCCGAGCGGCACGACCGTCCCATCCTTTAGCGTAACCCGCGCACCCTTCAAGAGCACAGGGGCGAGCCAGCCTCCATAGATCTCCCGCCGCGTCTCGACCGTGTGAACGTCTTCGTAGGGAAATTCATAGTGGCGGTAGCGAATGAGAGGCGTGGGTCCGCGACCCGCAGGCAACGTCATGCGCACCTTGTCGCGCCCCAAATGCACCTGGGTACGGATCGAAAAAACGATTTCCACCAGGATGATGAACATCACCGCCGCAAAAACCGCGGCAAGCACCAGGATGCCCCAGTTGGCGCCGAGCAATCCCGCAGATGCCCTCATCCCGATCATCATCGGCAGACTGGCAAAAAACGGCAACAGCAGAAGGAATACGATCGAGAAGGAGAAGATCCTCAGAAATCCCGCTCCGTAGTGGATGGGAGGATGAGCCTCGGCCGCAATGCCGGGTGCGCCATCAGAAACCGCCGTCGCCGGCTCTTGCGCGGACACCTCTCGGGGTCCAAGTTCCGGCATCGTCCCGGCGGTGCTGGTCAATCCAGTCATGGCGTAACTCTGTTGGCGCGTGACGCGCTCACGAAGGCTCGAACACACTCGCAGTCTAGCGAGGGCTCGGTGCAAAATCAAAAGGAAGTCCGGCAACAGGCCGCTGACCCCGCCCCATTTTCGTCCGTATGTTCCTGACAGTTTGGGATATAGAGTGAATAGACGCGGACGCCCGGCCTTGCCGATACCTCCTGCGGAGATCGAACTCATGTTGTTTGGCCGTGACAAGCAGCGGATGCCCGAACCCGGATCGGCGTTGCCGGGCAGGGCGGACCCTTTGCCCACCGCCGAGCGCCACCACGTGCTTCTGCGCCCGCTGAAAGGTCCCCATCCCGCTGGCAGTGAGCGTGCCATGTTCGGCATGGGCTGCTTTTGGGGCGCTGAGCGCCGCTTCTGGCAGCAGGGCCAGGGCATCATCGTCACGGCGGTGGGTTACGCGGGCGGCCTGACACCGAACCCGACCTACGAAGAGGTCTGCTCTGGCTTAACAGGACACAACGAGGTCGTGCTCGTCGTTTTCGATCCCGCCCTCATCAGCTACGAAAAGCTTTTGAGGACCTTCTGGGAGGCCCACAACCCCACGCAGGGCTTCCGCCAAGGCAACGATGTCGGCACTCAGTACCGTTCAGGGATCTATACATTCTCCGACGAGCAGCACACGGCGGCCACCGCATCGCGCGCGCGTTATCAGCAGGGTCTTAGTGCAGCGGGCTATGGGCCGATCACCACCGAGGTCCTGCCCGCGCCGGAATTCTATTTCGCCGAGGATTATCATCAGCAGTACTTGGCAAAAGTGCCCCACGGATACTGCGGGATGGGCGGCACCGGCGTCGCCTTCGAGCTTGCAGCGCCGTTCGAGGACGCAGAAGGGGTCGCCCCACCGGCACGGCAGATCCCCGGCTGAACCGGAAAGCCTGCGAGCGGATCGGATTTCAACAGCAAACCGCAGCGTCAGTCCTGCGATGCCTGTTTCTTTTCGGGCTTGGACGAAGACGCTGACCCACCAGCAGGCCCGGCGAGCACACTCTCTTCTCCGCTTTCCAGAACATTGCGGCAATCGGCCGGCAGATCGGCCAGCGTCAGCGGTGGCTTAGGCACGACCGGAGCGGGTGGCGTTTTGGGCTTAGGCGGAGGCGGTGCCGTCAACAGCTTGTACCAGTCCTCCAATTCTTTGCCACAACCGTCGTCACCCGGCACGGGGGCCTGTGCGACGCACCCGGCCGATCCCTTGGGACAGCCGATGCGAATGTGAAAATGATAGTAGTGGCCCCAGATCGGGCGAACCTTGGACAGCCACTTGCGATCTGTTCCGGCCCACGCGCACAGCGCCTTCTTGATGGCTGGATGCACGAGAACCCGCTCGACGTTGGGATAGGACGCGACGCGCTTGACGATCTTGGACTGTCCTTCGCCCCAGACCTTAGGATTGACCGACAGATTGTCAGCGGCCAGCATCGACGTGGCGGAGAGGTTCTCACGTTCCTGCTTTGTCAGGCGCCGGGAGGGCATGGGCGTGAACCAGACATCGGCGTCGAGGCCGAGTTGGTGGCTGGCATGACCGGTGAGCATCGGCCCGCCACGCGGTTGGGAGATATCGCCCACGAGCAGCCCCGGCCAGCCATCCTTGTCTTTGACGTCACCAGCGAACCGTTCGAGCAGCGAGATCAGTTCCGGATGGCCCCAATTGCGATTGCGCGACAGACGCATGGCCTGCCAGGCCGGACCATCAATCGGTAGCGCGGCGCCTCCTGCAAGACAGCCCTTGGCATAAGAGCCGATAGCGCGCGCGGCGAGCGGGCTTGGCGACTTGGCAGTCCCGAAAAGCTGCTTGGCGGGGGTCGGCGGCACCTTCGCTGCCGGGGCTTCCTTTGCACCCGATGGTGACGCAGCAGCCGGCGGCAGCTTCGCATCTGTTGCCGGCGGCTTCGACTCCGTTGTCGGCGGCTTCGACTCCGTTGTCGGCGGCTTCGCCGCGGCCGGGCCCTGATCAATGCGCGCCGCCGTCGGCTCCAGCGAGGGCTCCACACCGGGCACCACGGGCGCAGGGCTTTCCGCCTTCTGAGCCGAAGGCGTTTCCGATTGGGATCCTGATGGGGTTTGCGCACGCACTTCAGCGGCTTCAGCGGCTTTGCTGGCCGCACCCTGCCATCGTGCCGGACCGTCGTCCGCTGCCCGCGCCGCCGAGACGGACACGGTCACAGCGATGACCGCCGCTAAAGCCACCCGAGTCGCAATGGAGTGTAATTTTGCCATCCTGCCCCTTTTCTCGCGCAACATAATATGCGCCGAAGGGGCGAAAATGCGACTCCTGCCCACGATCTATTGCGGATATCCCTACAATTGCCGCCTCTCACCTCACGCAGGAGTTGCATGACTCGCGAGTTTCTCACCACCGGAGCTCCATCAAGTGCGATCCATCTGTTGCTGGCCCACGGGGCCGGCGCGCCGATGACCAGCCCGTTCCTGGAAGCAATCACTGGGGCACTGGCCGGACAGGGCCTCTGCATCCACCGGTTCGAGTTCGCCTACATGGCGCGGCGCCGATCATCCGGGATAAAATCGCCTCCACCGCCCATCGATCGTCTTGACTTGGAATACCTTGCCGCCGCGAGCGACCTCCGCGCGCAGATTCCGGCAAAGGCGCTCCTGCTTGCCGCCGGAAAATCCATGGGCGGGCGCGTGGCGACACGTGTCGCGGACCAGCTTGCGCTCGAAATGGGTTTGGGAGGCGTGGCCGTGTTGGGATACCCGTTCCATCCTGATGGGCGCCCTGAACGGACGCGAACGGCGCATCTTGCTTCGCTACGCGTACCAACTCTCATCGTCCAGGGCACGCGCGACAAGCTGGGTGGACCGGAGGATGTCCAGGGTTACGCGCTGCCGGCATCGATCTCACTGGCCTGGATCCCAGATGGCGATCACGATCTGGCCCCGCGGCGATCGAGCGGGCGCACACAGGACTGGGCAATTCATGAGGCGGCCCGTCAAATCGCCACGTTCGCCCACGATTTGCGCGAGGGGCGCTGCGCTGCAAGGGCCAACCCGTCAACCCGTGTACCGCTTCCAGGTCACGGTCACACGCGTTCCTAACGGCACCCGCGGATAGAGATCCAATACATCCTCATTGTACATCCGGATGCAGCCCTTCGAGGCCGCCGTTCCTATCGTCCAAGGGGCATCGGTCCCGTGAATGCGATACATCGAGGCGCCGAGGTAGAGCGCGCGCACACCGAGCGGGTTCTGGGGATGACCGCCAGGCACGAAGTGCGGGAGCTTGGGATTTTCACGCCGCATTTGTGGCGTCGGCGTCCAGGACGGGTTCACAGCTTTGCGCGAGACGGACGTGACGCCCGACCATCGGCTCTGTTCGCGCGGGACGGCAATCGGATAAGCGATTGCGGCTCCCTTCTGATAGACCCAATAAAGTTTGCGGTCGCCAAAAGACACGATGATCTGGCGCGGGGCAACGCTTGAGGGGAAAGAGATGTCCTCCCGATAGCCGCCACCCCACAGAAACGACAGCAAATCCTGGGCGGACGCAGGCATGGCGCTCAGCCCAAGCAGGGCAGCGATGACCCCAGCGAAAATCGCGGGACGTCGTGGTCGTGAAGCGCACGGCATGCGTGATGTCCTCCCATCGCTATGACGCTGACGCAGCACACAAACAACGATGACCGCCGCACGGAACCTCAACGACGGCAAACCAGTGTCATCAAACTGCAATGAGTTGGCCCGGAGGGCAAGCCCCGCTCCCCCTCAAGCCTACGCAAGGGGAACGGTCGCCGCACAAGTGTGGCCTTTCAGCCTTTCTTTCTATCAAATTGGCGCCGACTGCGCGGGTTGGGCTTCAAAGATTCGCCCGAGACTGGTCCGGGCAACTGGCCCAAAGACGCTTGGAACGTCTCGTGCGGCCGATCACGGCCGAGGTGCATCGAGACCTTATGCCCTCGAATTCATCTGGCGCTCGATGATCCGCATAACCTCAGCAAAGGCCGCATCCACATCGAGATCGGTTGTATCGAGCACGACGGCATCGCAGGCTGGACGCAACGGCGCGACTGCGCGTTGCGTATCTCGGGCATCGCGTTCGAGGATATCTCCAAGGACGGCCTCGTAGGTGACGGGCTCGCCGCGCCCTTGATGCTCAAGGTGGCGCCGCCGCGCCCGCTCCTCGGGACTAGCCGTGACGAAAATCTTGATATCGGCTTCGGGGCAGACCACAGTCCCGATATCACGACCGTCCAGAACAGCGCCCGGCTGACGGCGGGCAAAGACACGCTGATAGTCAAGAAGCGCCGCGCGCACCTCGGGGATGCGCGCGACGACCGAGGCGCTCTCGCCAACTGCGGGGCCACGCAATGCGGGGTCTTCGAGCGTGCTGGGATCGAGACTGCGCGCCAGCGCCAGGGCCGCCCAGCGATCCTCCAGCCGGAAGCCGCCCCGTACGACATCCCGCGCGAGGGCCCGGTAGAGCAATCCCGTATCGAGAACGTGAAATCCCATGCGCAATGCGACGCGGCGAGCAAGCGTCCCTTTACCCGAGGCTGCCGGGCCATCAATCGCGATAATCATTCTGCTCCGAACCACATATGAGGCCCCTTGTGCCGCGCCCTGATCTGACCGCGTTCCTTCCAGCCAGGCTCCACAAGGTGTCGTTAGAACTGCGCACGAGGGTGTGCAAGTGGACAATAGAACCTGGGGCGCGCCAATAGCTCACACCACGACGTGTTCAACTATCCTCCGTGACCTGCGGTGAAGGGTTGCCGAGGGGACGGCAGGAAGGATAGCCTGATCACCATGGGGCAAGAGGGAACATACGACGCGGTGGTCATCGGCTCTGGTCTGGGTGGCCTCACCGCCGGGGCCATGCTGGCCAAAATGGGTCATCGCGTTGCATTGGTGGAGCGCAACTACGGACTGGGAGGTGCGGCGTCATGCTATCGTGTCGGACAACTCACGATCGAGGCCTCACTCCATGAAACAGCCGATCCCCATGACCCGCGCGACCTGAAACACGCGATTCTCTCCCGGCTCGGGCTTCTCGACCAGATCAACTGGGTACCGATCCCCGCCCTCCATACGGTAAGCGGAGGCCCGATCGGAGCGCCATTCACCATCGGTCATGGCTTTCCCGTCATCGCGGAACAGTTGACCCAGCGCTTCCCCGCGAGCACCCGCGGCATTCACAGGTTTCTGGGCCGCATGGAACGCATCTACGACGCATCCGGAGCCCTGAGTGCGGCAGGAGAGAACCGCTCGTTGATGGCCCTCACCGGCGCTGCCGCCAAAGCCCTGCCGATTGCACAGGACTGGCGTCTATCTCTGGCGGAGGCGATGACAAGGGACCTTGGCGATGACGAGGGCGCCAAGTGCGTACTGGGCGCCAATCTAGCCTACTATGCCGATGATCCGCACCGATTGTGGTGGATCCTGTTCGCCGTGGCTCAGAGCGGTTACTTCGGTTCCGGCGGCGTTTATGTGCGCGGCGGGTCGACACTGCTGAGCCGCGCACTCGCCAAGTCGATCAAGCAATCCGGCGGCGATGTCTTTATTGGCCGCACCGCCCAAAGGATCGAGTTCGACGGCGATGGCCGGCCCGCCGCCGTTCACCACACGGCGCGCAATGGCAACGGTCCAGATCGGCTCGCCACCCGCCTCGTGCTGGCCTGCTGCGCCCCCCCTTCGGTT
>CAZZPH010000123.1:0-7498 GCA_964655725.1 uncultured Hyphomicrobium sp. | reverse complement strand
CGTGCGATCCAGATTGTTGAACTCGCTTTGGCCAAATTCGGCCCCCCCGTCTACGTCCGGCACGAGATCGTCCACAACCGGTACGTCGTCGACTGTCTCAAGGCAAAAGGCGCCGTTTTTGTGGACGAGCTCGACGAGATCCCCCCGACCGGGCAGCCCGTGATCTTTTCTGCCCATGGCGTACCACGAAGCGTCGTCGACGCGGCGAAGGGACGCAATCTGTTCGCGCTCGACGCCACCTGCCCGCTGGTCTTCAAGGTCCATCTGGAAGCGCAGCGCCATCACGGCGAGGGCCGCGAGATTGTCCTGATCGGGCATGCCGGCCATCCCGAAGTCGAAGGCACGATGGGCCAACTTCCAGCTGGTGCCGTCACCCTGATCGAAACGGCGTCGGACGCGCGGGCATTCGAGCCCCGCGATCCCCAGCGCCTGGCCTACGTCACCCAGACCACACTGTCTGTCGACGACACCGCCGAGATGGTCGCCATTCTGATCGAGCGCTTTCCGTGCATCGCCGGGCCGGTCAAAGAGGACATCTGCTACGCCACAACAAATCGTCAGGCAGCCGTTAAGGCCATGGCGCCGCGCCTCGACGCGCTTCTGGTCATCGGCGCGCCGAATTCCTCCAACTCATTGCGGCTTGTCGAGGTGGCTGAGCGCGGAGGCTGCCCATGCGCGGTGCTGATCGAGCGCGCCGCCGGAATTCCCTGGAAAGATCTGCAAGGAGCACGCACGCTTGGCATCACGGCCGGCGCCTCGGCCCCGGAGACACTGGTCGAGGAAGTGCTCGATGCCCTGCGCGAACGCTATGAGATCAACGTCGAGATCGTAACCACCGCCACCGAACGGATCGCCTTCAACGTTCCGCGCGAACTGCGCGATCAGGCTGCGCCTTCCACGGCACTGCTTTCCGCCGGGGAGCGCTAGTCGTCTCATGGCGGTCTACACTGAGGTCGATGACGAGGATCTTTCAGCGTTCATCTCGCGCTACGACGTGGGCGCACTCGTCGCCTACAAGGGCATCGCGGAAGGCGTCGAGAACACCAACTATCTTGTCCAGACCAAGACCGGCCGGTACATCCTCACTCTGTACGAGAAGCGCGTTGCACGCAGCGATCTGCCGTTCTTTCTCCGGCTGATGGAGCATCTTTCGGGTCGGGGTGTCTCATGCCCGACCCCGGTTCGTGACCGGTCGGGAACCTGTCTTGGAGAGTTGTCCGGCCGAGCCGCTGCAATGGTGACGTTTCTCGACGGCTTTTCAATTCACCGGCCTCGTGCCGACCACTGTGGAGCGGTTGGAGAGGCACTGGCGCAATTCCATCTGGCAGGGGCCAGCTTTGAGCCGCGCCGGGCCAACGCACTCGGAATGCCCAGCTGGCGTGCTCTGTTCGAAACGCTGACATCCAGCCTCGACACAATCGACCCGGGGCTTTCCTTGCTCATTGCCGATGAACTCGCACACATCAACGATACCTGGCCAAGCGCCCTACCCGACGGCATCATCCACGCCGATCTTTTCCCCGACAACGTGTTCTTCCTGGACGATAAGCTCTCAGGATTGATCGACTTCTATTTCGCCTGCAACGACTATCTGGCGTACGACGTTGCGGTCTGTCTCAACGCATGGTGTTTCGGACCCGACCACGTCTTCGACCACGAGAAGGGCCGGGCGCTGCTCGAAGGCTACGAGCGGGTTCGGACATTGACAAAGGACGAGCGTGACGCATTGCCCAATCTTGCGCGCGGCGCGGCTGTCAGATTTCTTCTGACACGCTCACACGATTGGCTACATCGCCCGCCGAATGCTCTCGTCGCTCCCCATGACCCGATGGATTACATCCACCGGCTGCGCTTCCACCGCACCGTTCACACCATTGCCGGATATGGGCTTGGAACCCCAGCATGAGCGCAAACTCACCGCGCAAAGTGACAATCTACACCGATGGAGCCTGCTCGGGGAATCCGGGCCCGGGAGGCTGGGGCGCCATCCTCATTTGGGGCGAGCACCGCAAGGAATTGAGCGGTGGGGCGGCAGAGACAACCAACAACCGCATGGAGTTGCAGGCTGTCATCGAAGCACTCCAAGCGCTGAAGCGGCCCGCGCACATCGAACTCTACACCGACAGCGCCTACGTCAAAGATGGCATCACGTCGTGGATCCGGGGCTGGAAGACCAATGGCTGGCGCACGGCCGGCAAGAAGCCCGTAAAGAATGCCGAGTTGTGGCAGGAGCTGGATGCTGCCCGCGAGCGCCATGACATATCGTGGCACTGGGTAAAAGGCCACGCAGGCCACCCGG
Organism: uncultured Hyphomicrobium sp.; assembly: GCA_964655725.1. Classification (GTDB taxonomy): domain Bacteria; phylum Pseudomonadota; class Alphaproteobacteria; order Rhizobiales; family Hyphomicrobiaceae; genus JAGVSR01. Next base: position 5,199 of record CAZZPH010000123.1, on the reverse strand, counting down.
AGAACGAGCGCGCCGACGAATTGGCGCGCTCGGGCATGGCAGACTTCAAGCCACACAAGCGATCACCGCCCGGTCCGACTGAAACGGATGACAAGCAATCCGCAGCCGCACCCAAGCGCCGCCCGAAAAGCAGCGCCTGATCCTCGCCCTTAAACGATGTTATCGATCATCGTACACAGCGTCGCTGCACTCGACTTGTCGTGTGTCGGTGGGGCCTCATCGATATTGAGAACCTTCACCACGCCGTCCTCGACCAGCATGGCGTAGCGCTTCGACCGGACGCCGAGCCCAATCCCCACTTGCGTCAGGTCGATGTCCAGACCTATGGCCTTGGCAAATGTCGCCTCGTCATCGGTCAGCATCGTGATACGGCCGTCCGCGCCTGTCGCCTTGGCCCAGGCATCCATGACGAAGACGTCGTTGACGGCGGTGCAGGCGATCGCATCAACACCCTTCGCCTTGAGTTCGTCGATCCGCTCCATGAAGCCGGGCAAATGCTGCAGGTGGCACGTCGGCGTGAAGGCGCCCGGGACCGCGAACAGGGCGACCTTGCGCCCTGTGAAGATATCGGCGGTCGTGAGCGCCTGGGGTCCATCCCCACCCAGTGTCATGAATTTCGCTTCGGGCAGCCGTTCGCCGGCCTTGATCGTCATGATGTTCATCTCCTTGCGGTCCGGCGCAGCGCAGCAGCGCCACCGCATTCCAGGTTGCGAGCGTGTTCTATACGCTGAGACGTCCTCAGTCGATGACGAAGGTCTGGATTGAGTGCCCGAGAGAACCCGCCAACGTGGCGTGCAGGGCCAGTCCGCGCACGGCGTCCACGGATTGAGCGTCACCGAAGTCGGCCTCGAACGTCACGCGATCTCCATCGGTGCCCTTGGTAACCGGAATCGGAACAAAACGGCCGTCCGGCGCATCAAGAAAGATCCGGGCATAGTCTGCGCCGCCGGGAAAGCGCGCCGATATAAGAACTTTGGACGCGCCGGGCTCAGGTCTCCCCTCGATCCGGATGTCCGAAGGGTCGTCCGGACGGAGCGCATCGCCCTCTCTTGGAACGGCTTCGAGCGCGGCCAGGCGGGCACCCGCGATTGCCGGCAGCGAGGAAGGTGGCAGGTCAAGGCGCAATGTGACGTCCACAGGAACGCATACGGACTCACAGATGCCATAGGACGCTGCAACCTCGAAGGACACCGGCTGCTCCAAATCCGCAATTTCGACGCGGATGGGAAAGATCACATTGGACTTGTACCCGATCACATCCCCGGCCTGATCGCTCATAACCTGCGGAACCGGATAAAGTGCCCGGGCGGAAGCCACATTCCGGGAGGCTGAAAAATCGAATGCCGGTGGCAGTCCCCCCGCGGGACCGGGATTGCGCCAATAGGTTTTCCAGCCGTCGGCAAGCTCAATTTCGATGAAGGCCATCACCGTGCCGCGTTGAGCCCCCTCCAGGCTGCCCGCGCTCATCCGCACCCGGTTCTTGTGGCCCTCCACCCAGTCACTGGCAATTTCTCCGGCTCGCGCCGACGGAATGACAACAGCGAAGACCGCAAGCACCGCAACCGCCGCCGCGACCGCCAGAGAAAATGAGCCGGGAATATGCGTCATACGCATCGTTTCGTTGACCACAGGCATCGTTGGGCGACCCATCCGAAGCTGGCGATTGCGTTGCCTGTCACTGAGCTGCACCTGTCTCACCTGGAACCCGTTAGGCCCATATCTGGTGACCGCAGAAGATAGCGCATCACACCTGAACATTACAATTCGGAGCCTAGACCCTTCACAGAGGGCCCTCCCTCACACTAGATTATGGCCATGACAACTGCGAGGTCCAAGCGTAGGCCGGGCTCAGACCCTACACTGGTCGGACAACTGCTCGTGGCCATGCCGATCATGTCGGACAAGCGCTTCGCGAAGTCCGTGATCTACATGTGCGCGCACTCTAATGAAGGCGCGATGGGCCTCATCGTGAATCACAGGGCCACACACATCAGTTTTCCCGACCTCCTGGAAAGGCTGGGCATAGCTCCGCGAAGTGAGGAGGACGGGATCGCGACCGAGATCCTGGACAGGGACGTCCACATCGGGGGGCCAGTCGAGACCGGCCGCGGCTTCGTACTCCATACGTCTGACTACCATTCGATCGAGTCCACGCTCAAGATCGCCGGTGGCATCAGCCTGACGGCGACGATCGATATCCTAAAGGCCATCGCTCACGGTGAAGGACCGCAGCGCTCCATCCTTGCACTCGGTTACGCGGGATGGTCGCCGGGGCAGCTCGAAAGTGAAATCCAGGCCAACGGATGGCTGAATTGCCCAGCGGATGCGGACATCGTGTTCGAGGCCGATCTGGACGCCAAATATGAGCGCGCACTGGCCAAAATCGGCGTCAATCCTTCGTTCCTGGTGGGCGACGCGGGCCACTGCTGAGACGACCCCGATCAAGCGAACAGTCAGGCCCCCGTCCCCGACGAGCCATTGCCAGTTCCCGTTCTTTTCAGCGGCTGCGCTGGCGCTGTGCCGGCAAGGCGCTGCAGGCTGGCCGCAATCGACGGCGGGAGCTTATCGTAGCGCGGATCCGGCGATTTCTGCGTTGCCATCCCATTTGCGGCAGCAGGCGCCGCCGGGATCGGCACAACAAATGCCGCATCAGCGTTTGATGTAAACCGGCCGTCAGGGACCACAGGTTGTGTCGCTGGGTGGGGCATTTGATGGGTCACCGGCTGGAGCACAGGTGGTGGCTCGACAGGCCTATGACGCTCAGAACCGGACATGTGCGCCTGAGGCGGCAGTGTTGGTTGCGATGGCGCAAAGGGCTGGAAGGGCGCTTCATGGGTCGCAAAAGGAGCACTCGCCAACGGTGCCCCGGCGCGCGGATCAGATGAGAACACGAGAGGGACTGGGGGTGCCGCCGGCGCGGAGAGGCTCATTGCTGATCCGGGAAGTGCAGTGTCAGCCTGTAACGGCATGGGAGGAGGTGCCATGGGCGGCACCGGGGGCGGCATCGTTCGCACGTCCTGTTCGGGCGGCGCCACGTCTGGAGCGTGACCATTGGTGGGGGCATGCTCAGGCGGAAGAACGGGGTAAGTTGGCTGGTCCACAGCTCTCGCGCGGCGCGGAAGCAATGACGCCAAGCCATTGGGCGGAACAGCGACATGTCGTGTTTGCGGCCGCGTGCGGGGCTCACCGTCAGCGTGACCTGAACTTCCATTTGCGGGACGGCCCGAGGGCATGTGTGCGGTCAAGTCCTCCGTCGGCGGGACCACGGATTGCGGAGGAGGAGGAACAACACCAACTTGCGAGGCCCCATTCGGCCCGCGCTGTCCCTCACGCGCCCGTTCGGCACCATTGGAAGCTGCCGCTGGGATCTTACCATTCTTCTGGGCCGGGGGTGCCGCTGCCGCGGGCGATGGAGCTGAAGTGCCATCTTCGGGACGGCGCTTGCGCGCTGGCGTTCTAAAGAGCGCTTTAGGCTGAAGGCGCCGCTCCGACTTTCTGACGAGCTTGAGCAATTGCAGGACATCGCGTTCGCCGATCGGCTCGCCGTAGTAGAGCCCCTCGCCGTACTCACAATCGATAGATCTCAGGAAACTAACTTCGTCGTTGCTCTCGACGCCCTCCACGATCACCTTGCGGCCAAGTTCATGGACGAGTGCCGTCATGCCTTTCAAAAGATCGGACCCGGAGACATCCGACAAGGCAGCCCCGCTGAGATTCGAGCGGTCGATGCGATAAGACCAGAACGGCAAGCGGCCGAGATATTGCAGCGATGCGTATCCCGAACCGAAGCCATCGAGGACGAGTTCCGCCCCCGCACTTCGCAGCCATTCCAGCGTTTCAGAAGACAGCTCCGGATTGTCCATCACCACTGACTGAGAGATGCCAAGTTTCAAAGATCCCTTGGCCACCGCGTGACGCGACAGTGCGGAGCGTACTTCCTGTGCCAACTCCTGGCCAAGCGCCACATCCTCCGGCAGGCTCAGGTTGACAAACAATGCCTTGTCCTCGCGCGGCAACTCCTTTTGCCAAACCGTACAGGCCTTGAGCGCACGCATCAAAGTGTGCTGAGTGAGCTGAAGCGTCAGCGCTGCGGCCGCGTCCTGATCGAACAGGCCGAATGGATTGATGAGACCGAGCTTGGGATGATCCCAGCGCACGATCGCCTGGAACCCAGCCAATTCCTCCATCGGCATAAAAACGATCGGCTGATAGAGAATTCTGAGCTGGTTCTTTTCGATCGCACGCGCGAGCTCTTCCTTGAGCATGGATCGCTCGTCCCATTGGCCCCGCCATTCGGGCTGGAAGATCTCGATACGGTCGGACCCACCTCGCTTGGCGCGATAGACAGCCGTCTCGGCCTCCTGAAGGAGGTCCCGGGCGTTACCCTGGCTGCCATCGTGAACCGCCAGACCCAGCGAGCCTGTCAGGACGATGTCTTGACCGGCCAGCTTAATTGGCGATCTGAGGCTGCGCCGCACGCGCTCGGCAAGTGCGGCAAGCTCCTCCGCGCTTCTCTGCTTCAAAAGCAAAAGCGCGAACCGGTCACCCCCTGCGCGGGCCAGCGTATCGCCCTCCTCGATGTGGCGCTGCAGCCGACGTGCCACAGTCAGAAGCAGGCTGTCCCCGACGACCACTCCAAACGACGCATTTACGGATTTGAACTTGTCGATATCCACGATCATGACCGTGGGTCGGATACCCGGCTCGGCCTTCGTTCTCTGCATCGCGACAGTAAGGCGATCTGAGAAAAGCTCCTGATTGGGAAGCCCAGTCAGACTGCAACGCACGGCATCATGGAGCAATCGCTCTTGAGAGCGTTTGGTGTCACTCACATCGCGCAGCAGCCCGATGCACTTCACCGTCCGCCCATCGGAACTCGGCGTACTGGCAGCCTCTAATTCATACCAGATATAGCTGTTGTCCGCATGCCGCAGACGAAAGCAGGTTTTAAGCCGGGTATCGTCGCGTTCCTGGGCGGACAGCAGCGATAATCTGAATCGTTCGCGATCCGCCGAATGGATATGGCGGCAGAAGTCATCGGTCTTGGTGCTCAATTCACCAGGATTGAGGCCAAGCGCTGCTTCGATGGGTCCTGCGACTTTCACCTCGTCGCGGCGTGCACTCCATTCCCAAATGGCCGCACCAGCCGCATCCACAGCGACGGATCTCAGCTGCAGCTCGCTCGGTGCGGCACCATAG
>CAZZPH010000122.1:0-7563 GCA_964655725.1 uncultured Hyphomicrobium sp. | reverse complement strand
TTGATCAACATGGGTGTGAATGTCGGTCTCTTGCCGGCCAAAGGCATCACCCTGCCGTTCCTGTCGGCAGGTGGTTCGTCGACACTGGCGGTTTCCGTGACAGTGGGGATGCTGCTTGCTATGACCCGCCGGCGAGTTTCCTAGCAAGGGTGGCAGGCTGACGGGCCTCAATCCGCCTCGATCGGGTGGCAGGGACGGCACATTCAGGACTTGAGGGAACGGGACGGGATGGACGGCTCCAAATCGGTGATGCTGGCGGCGGGTGGTACGGGAGGACATCTGTTTCCCGCATTTGCTCTGGCCGAAGAACTGGGACGTCGCGGCTGGACCGTGGATCTGATGACCGACATGCGCGGGGACCGCTACGGCACCGGCTTTCCAGCGCGCACGATTCATCAAGTGCCCTCCGCGACATTGGCCAAGAAATCGCCGCTGGCCTTCGCACGCACCACCACGACGCTGATGCGCGGCGTCATGGCGGCACGGCGCATCCTCAGGCAAGTGCAGCCCGCAGTTGTTGTGGGCTTTGGCGGTTACCCGACCTTTCCGCCGCTGTTTGCCGCGCGCCAGCTTGGGATTCCGACGCTTCTCCATGAGCAGAATGCCGTCCTGGGACGGGCCAACAGGATGCTGGCTGGCCGGGTGGATCGCATCGCCACGTCGTTCGCTGCGACCAAGTACCTGTCGGGAGCGCTGTCCGCCAAAGCCAAGTTCACGGGCAATCCCGTGCGCGCCGCGGTGCTGGAGGCAGCGCGCACCTCCTACGCGCGGCCTGTTGCCGGCGGCCCGCTCCGCCTGCTCGTTTTCGGCGGGAGCCAGGGTGCGCGTTTTTTCTCCGATACTGTACCCGCAGCCCTCGCGCACCTGGAACCGGACCTCCGGCGCCGCCTCCACGTCGTGCAGCAGGCCCGCGAGGAGGACGTCGATCGGGTACGCTTTGAGTACGCAAAAGCGGATATCACCGCCGAGGTTGCACCCTTTTTCAAAGACTTGCCGCGCCGCATGGCCGAAAGCCATCTTGTGGTCGCGCGTGCCGGAGCATCCACTGTGGCCGAGTTGACGGCGATGGGCCGTCCGGCCATCCTGGTTCCCCTGCCCCACGCCCTTGACAACGATCAGCTACAAAATGCTACGACCCTTGCCGAATCGGGTGGAGCTTGGTGTATCGAACAAAAGGACCTGGGAGCCGAGCGGCTTGGAGGTGAGATCGGTCGTCTGCTCGCGCATCCTGCAGAGCTCGAGCACGCGGCCGGGCAGGCTAAAGCCAGCGGGCATGCAGATGCTGTCGCGCGCTTGGCGGATCTTGTGGAGCTGTGTGCAGCCAAAGGGCATCCGTTCTAGGGTATTGTCCGGGCAGTCTGCCGCATCGTTTGCCGCTTGGTGGAGAGGCGGACGTCTCGGTCGAGTGCTAAGGCTGCACTGAGGGTAGGCGCGTTGACTGGCGCGTCGACAGGCGCGATGGGCGCTGAGCGGGCCGGACAGGCCAGCTACGGGAGATGACATGCAGATTCCGCGCGACGCAGGCACCTTCCACATTATCGGGATCGGCGGCATCGGCATGAGTGCCATTGCCGAGATCCTCCTGGCCAAGGGCTTCGCGGTTCAGGGGAGCGATCAGAAAGATTCGGCCAATGTCCGCCGCCTGCGGGCGAAAGGCGTGCGTGTGTTTGTCGGGCACGACGCTGTGAACCTCGTGGGTGCGCGAAATGTCGTGGTATCGACCGCAGTCAAGCCCGGCAATCCCGAGTTCGATGCCGCCCGCCAGAAGGGACTTCCCATCATCCGCCGCGCAGAAATGCTGGCGGAGCTGATGCGGCTCTACGCTACGGTGTCTGTTACAGGAACACACGGCAAGACGACGACCACATCGCTGATTGCAACGATCTTCGAACATGCCGGCATTGACCCCACCGTGATCACCGGCGGCATCATCAATTCCTGGGGTTCGAACGCCCGGCTCGGCACGGGCGACTGGATGATCGTGGAGGCCGACGAGAGCGACGGCACGTTCGTGCGGCTGCCCACGCAGATCGGTGTCGTCACGAATATCGATCCCGAGCACCTCGATTATTTTCAGTCGGTGGAGAACATGCATCGCGAGTACGAGCAGTTCTATCGCCACATTCCATTCTATGGTCTCGGGGTGACGTGCATCGATCATCCTGTGGCGCGCAGCATGGTGGAGCGGCTTGATCTGCGTCGAGATGGGCGTCCACTCCTGACCTACGGACGTTCGCAGGACGCTGATTTGAGGCTGAGCGGGTTGCGTCAGGAAGGATTCACGACGGTCTTTGATGCGGATCTGTCCGCGCGCGTGCGCGGGGGTGCGCGAACGATTTCACAGTGGCGTGTGCCGCTGCCGGGTGCCCACAACGCATTGAACGCACTGGCTGCCATCGCGGTTGCCTCCGAAGCGGGGATCTCCGACGAGGTCATCCGGGGAGGACTGGCGAAGTTCTCTGGAGTGAAGCGCCGCTTCCAGCCGACGGGGACCTGGAACGGCATCGAGGTGTTCGATGATTATGCGCATCATCCCGCAGAGATCGCAGCAGTTCTGCAGGCCGCGCGTGCGGGCACCAAGGGCCGTGTCATCGCGATTGCCGAGCCGCATCGCTATACCCGGGTGCATGATCTGTTCGGCGACTTCTGCGCGTGTTTCACAGATGCACACAGCGTCATCGTCGCGCCGCTCTACTCGGCAGGCGAGATGCCGATCGCCGGGATTGATCAGCATGCACTTGCCGAGGGCATTCGCGCGACCGGACATGCGGCTGTGACGTCGGTCGATCATCCGATGGATATCGTGCCGCTATTGCGCCGGTATGGGCGTCCGGGCGACATGGTGGTGTTCCTGGGAGCCGGCACGTCGACCGAATGGGCTGCCGCGATGCCGTCCTGGCTGTCGCAGCAGGCCGCCGAGTAGCAAGTCAACGTACCGGCGGACCCGAATGCAATGAGCTTTCCCGACATCATGAGCGAACTGGCTGAGCGTCTGCCCGCGCTGCGCGGTCGTCTCACAGCGAATGCACCGCTGTCGGAGATCACCTGGTTCCGTGTTGGCGGGCCGGCTCAGGTGCTCTACGCACCCGCTGATGAAGCAGACCTCGCTTATTTCCTGAAAGCGGTGGGGCAAAGCTACTCAATTCATGTCGTCGGACTTGGCTCCAACCTCCTGGTGCGCGACGGCGGTGTGGAGGGCATTGTGATCAGGCTCGGGCGCGGTTTCGGATCGATCACGGTGGATGGGCAGCGGCTCACGGCGGGAACCGCTGTTCCCGATGTGAAGGTTGCGCGCGCGGCAGCCGAGGCTGGCATCGGGGGGCTGTCATTCTACCGTGGCATCCCCGGTTCCATCGGTGGGGCGCTGCGCATGAATGCCGGGGCGCACGGTCGCGAGACGAAGGACGCGCTCGTCACGGCGCGTGCGGTGGACAGGCTGGGCAACATCCACGTGCTGTCCAATCAGGAGATGGGCTTCACGTACCGCCATTGCTCCGTTCCGCCGGACTGGATCTTCACCGAGGCGACGTTTGAGGGGGAGGCTCGTGATCCCGAAACCATCCAGCGGGAGATGGACGAGGTCGCCGAATATCGCGAGCAGAACCAGCCGATCCGTGAGCGCACCGGCGGCTCGACCTTCAAGAACCCGCCCGGCAACAGCGCCTGGAAACTTGTGGACGCGGCCGGCTGCCGGGGGCTTCGCATCGGCGGCGCGAAGGTTTCCGAGATGCACTGTAATTTTCTCATCAACGACCAGGGAGCGACCGGCGAAGACGTCGAGACGCTCGGCGAGACTGTCAGGGCGCGGGTCAAAGATAAGACCGGAATTTCTCTTCAGTGGGAGATCATCAGGCTGGGAGTGCCGGACGAAGGGCGCCCAATCGGCGAGGCGCTGGCACGCGCGGAGCCACAGACATGAGGCTGCCTCCTCCCCCTCCGCGAACCCGCGAGCATGTTGCAGTCCTGATGGGCGGCTGGTCTGCGGAACGCCAGATCAGTCTCAAATCGGGTGAGGCGGTTGCCGCCGCACTTGCTGGTGAGGGCTACCGCGTCACACCGATCGACGTCGGGCGCGACGTGGCGGCACGCCTGGCAGATCTCAAGCCAGACGTCTGCTTCAATGCCCTGCACGGGCGGTTCGGCGAGGACGGCGGCATTCAGGGCGTTCTGGAGTGCCTGGGCTTGCCCTACACGCATTCCGGAGTTCTCGCCTCCGCCCTCGCCATGCACAAGGAACGCGCAAAAGCCGTGATGAAGACATCCGGTGTGCCTGTTGCCGAGGCGCGCGTCGCAACGCGCAGCGCGATGGCGGCCGGCGATCCGATACCGCGTCCCTATGTGGTCAAGCCGGTCGATGAGGGCTCCAGCGTGGGTGTGCTGATCGTCCACCGGGACATGAACGATGCGGCGGAGCGAATTTTGTGCGGGGGTCCTGCGGAAGAACTTGTGATGGCGGAACGTTTCATCCCCGGCCGGGAACTCACCTGCGCTGTGATCGGGGATTTCGTGACCGACGTCATCGAGATCAAGCCGAAGGAGGGCCTCGCATTCTACGACTTCGAGGCGAAGTACGCTCCGGGGGGGTCGATTCACGAGCTTCCGGCCAAAGTTTTACCGGATGTTTACCAGTTGGTCCGGAAATACACGGGATTGGCGCATCAGGCTCTGGGATGCCGGGGCGTGTCGCGCGCGGATTTCCGTTTCGATGACACGGCCGGAGGATCGGGAGAGCTGATCTGCCTTGAGGTCAACACGCAGCCCGGCATGACGGGGACCTCTCTCGTGCCGGAGTTGGCCGCCCAAGCTGGATGGAGTTTCGGCGATCTCGTCAGATGGATTACAGAGGACGCAAGTTGTCCGAGATCGGCTCAGGATTGAACTCGTTTGCCCGGCTCTCCCAAGCGGGAGGGCTTGCGATACCCCATGAATTTTCTGCCCCCGTCCACCGTGCCAAGCCCGCAGGTTCCCTCAGCAGCGCTGCTCCGAACCGGACATTTACTCCGGCCCGCCGCGGCCGCCGCCGGCGCATAATGGGTGCCGTCGCTGTCTCCACACTGGCAGTATTCGGCCTGTGGAGTGGGGTGAGCGCGTCGCTTTCCGCCGGGCTGTTGGATGCCGACCGAATCGCCTCCACTCTTGGATTTGGCATCGAGCAGGTGTCCTTGACGGGTCATGCCAACACCATAGACCGCGACCTTTTCGAGGCACTCGATCTGACGACGGCGAAGAGCCTGTTGAGCTTCGATGCGGCCGCTGTCCGGCAGCGATTCGAGAAACTCCCCTGGGTCCAGTCGGCCGAGATTTCAAGAATCTGGCCAAATCAGATCGCCATTCATGTCGAGGAGCGCAGCGCCGCCGCCCTCTGGCGCGATGGCGAGACCGCCTTCCTCATCGATGAAGCCGGGGGCGTGCTGGGTCCGGTTTCACCAAGCGCCAATATCAATCTGCCGCGTGTGTCGGGACCCGGTGCGCGCCTGCATGCGGCTGCATTGTGGGGCACGTTGGGGCGCCACCCGAGCATCAAGTCCCGTGTCCGTGAGGCCGAATGGGTCGGCAATCGCCGCTGGACGCTGCATATGACCGATGGGGCCACCATCCACTTGCCCGCCAACGGCGAGGCGTCGGCACTCATACGGTTGGGCGCGCATTCCTCGCTGGCAAGCCCCATTGGCCGTGGTCCCCTGATCGTGGATTTGCGCTCGCCCGATCGCATCAGCCTGCGCTCTGCCGGTGGGGAAAGGTCACTCCCATGACCATCGCCGGCAGCAGGCCATACGGAAAGCAATCCGGCATCACCGGGGTGCTCGACGTGGGATCGTTCAAGACGGCGTGCCTTGTGGTGCTTCAGGAGGCAGCCCGCCCGCCGCGTGTCATTGGTGTCGCCCAGGTTCCCACGAAAGGCGTCAAATCGGGCACGATTGTTGATCTGGCGCTGGCCGAGGACACCGTGCGACGTGCGATCGCGGAAGCGGAGGCGATGTCGGGCTGCCGTCTTGATTGGATCGATGCGACCGTTTCCTGCGGTCGATTGACGTCTGTCACGTTCAAGGCCCGCGCCAAAGTGGCCGAAGGTCTCGTGACTCAAAGTCATGTCGTGCGGCTGGCTGACGCCGCGCGGCAGCATCTGGATCGCCCCGGCCGCCATATTCTCTATTTGCGGGAGCTGGGACACGACGTCGACCAGGTGCCGGCCGGGCGCGATCCGGTCGGGCTGTCCGCAAACAGACTCTCGGCCGATTTTCACGCGGTGATCTGCGACAGTGGTCCGCTGGGCAATCTTCGGCACGTCATTGAGAGATGCTATCTCGCACCTGGAGAGTTTGTGCCCGCTCCTCTCGCAAGCGCGCTGGGCGTGACGAGCCCCGCCGAGCGGGAAAGCGGTGTGACGGTCATTGATATTGGGGCGGGCGTGACAGGGGTGGCCGTGTTCGAGGATGGCCGATACATCTTCAACGACACGATTGCGATCGGCGGTTCTCACGTCACGATGGACATCGCCCGGGCCTTGCATGCGCCACTCGAAGAAGCCGAGCGAATCAAAACGGTTTATGGCACACTAATCAATGCGCTTTCTAATCAGCACGATGTCTTCTCCTACGCCACAGCGGATCACGGAGAGGGTGACGTGCACAGATCGACCAAGGCTGATCTGGCCCGGATCATCCAGGCGCGCGTAGCCGCGCTGTTCGACCTCGTTCGCGATCGTCTCGCGAGCGCTGGGTTGGCGGATTGTGCGACTGGGGGCCTCGTCGTCACCGGCGGTACAAGTCAGCTTCCAGGGCTCCCAACATTCGCGGAAACGAGTTTCAGGCGGCCGGTCCGCGTAGGTTTGCCTCATCGGGTGGCTGGCCTTCCGCCCATGTTGTGTACGCCGGCGTTCGCGGCACTGGTGGGTGCTCTCGATGCGCGAGACGCAAGTTTTGTCCGCGTGCCCAAGTCCGGGCCGGGTGCCGCGCAGGCACGTGGTTATCTGGGCCGGGTTGGGGAATGGCTGAAGGACGGCTTCTAGTACGCGTCAAGTCAGGCTTCGAAGTGCGAAGCTCCCTGTGTGTAGCGTTCGTTCCTGCAACGTCCATGCTTTGCTCACCAAGACGTGTTGGCCGCGTCGGGGCGAACGGCGTGGGAGTTGGCAAGAGTTGGGTGATGCGCGAGGCGCGACAGGGGATCAAGGGTTGGTTGCCGCAGGCATGGATGCCCGGCATTCAGCGGCAAGGACCGAGGGCAGGATGATGAGCGACACGCTGGCGAACGAGTTGGATTTGCGGCCTCGCATCACCGTGATCGGTGTTGGCGGAGCAGGTTGCAACGCCGTCAACAACATGATCGACGCGAACTTGAGCGGTGTTGATTTCGTCGTCGCCAACACGGATGCGCAGTCGCTGGCCGCCTCACATGCGGATCATAAAGTTCAATTGGGCGCCCGCCTGACCGAGGGATTGGGTGCTGGCTCGCGCCCCGAGATCGGAGAGGCCGCCGCCGAGGAAGCGCTCGAAGACATCCGCGCCGTCGTCGCTGGATCACACATGGTTTTCATCGCAGCGGGAATGGGGGGCGGGACCGGCA
>CAZZPH010000121.1:0-7605 GCA_964655725.1 uncultured Hyphomicrobium sp. | reverse complement strand
TACGAGAGCGTCATGGAGGATGCGACGCATCTTGTGCAGTTGGCCTGCCGGACGATGCAGCACCGCCTTGTGTCGTGGCGAGATGCGACATGCGACCCAATGCAGGCTCCCGAGCGTTTGACCGTGGGACAGGCCTTCAGCCGCTTCGCGGGCGTTGATCTGCTCGGCACGCTGACTGAGCCAGCCGGTGAGCGTGCGGCTTTGGCGGCTATGGCTGAGGTCGCGGGGCTGACGGTGCGCGACAGTGATACGTGGTCGGATATCTTCGCGCGTGTCCTTGCAGCACGTGTCGAGCCGCGGCTGGGCATCGGCCGCCCCACCATTCTCTATGAGTATCCCGCGAACGAGGCAGCACTCGCGCGCCCCAAGCCCGGCGACCCAAGGGTTGCAGAGCGGTTCGAGGTCTATGTCGCAGGCGTCGAGCTTGCGAATGGCTTTGGAGAGTTGACGGACCCGGCGCTTCAGCGAACGAACCTGATCTCACAGATGGACCTGAAGGAGGCCGTTTATGGCGAGCGCTATCCGATCGACGAGGGGTTTGTGGACGCGCTCTCCCTGATGCCGCCGGCCTCGGGCTGTGCCCTGGGATTCGACCGTCTCGTGATGCTGGCGACGGGTGCCACGCATATTGACCAGGTGCTCTGGACCCCACCCGATTGACGCCAGCCGTCACGAAAACACCACGCTTTTTCAAAGTTTGTGCCGTGACGGGAACAACATGAACGGTTTCTGTACGAAGACTTCAGAACCGGTTCAGGGATTGGGGCGTAGTGTCGTCGGCATCGAGCCAATAGGGGCTCTGGCGGAGTTGAGTGTCATGGGCGAGTTCTTTCGTTCGGGCGCAATCGTGACGATGGGATTGATCGTCATTGGAGCTGGCATCTTCGTGGTGTTTCACAACCTCTCCATCGGCTGAGGCCGCCGGTCGAGGCTTGCAGGCCCACGGGGGGCCGATGGTCGCCTCATGGTCACGTTCGATCGCCTGCCCGATAGGGCGACACGCTGAGTGTGCGCTCCCGCGAACGGGCCGAGGTCCCGACAGCTTCCAGACGCAACAGGTGGCGAGCCCATCGGCTCAGCTGACGACGTTGCCGGACACAGCAAGTGCCGTGGCGCCAGCACGGTCGGATCCCAACTCGGGGCCAACGGGCGCGCCGAGCCGCATGGCGCGAATGGCGCCGCTGCGCGTTCCTGCCACCATATTAGAGCCAATCAGGCAGGCGCCCTCCGGCGCGTCTGCGCTGACGAGAATGCCAGCCTCACAGTCGCGCACAAGATTGTGCGACACGAGGCAATTGCGCATGAAGGGCCCCCAGCCGACCATGATCCCGCACGTCGGCGCGCCTTCAACGACATTTCCCGACACGACAGTGTCAGCTTCCACAGCGATGCCTTCGCCGCGCTTATCGACCGCTTCATGCTCGCGACGGAACAGGTTGCGGATCAGGTTGCCTTCGACCACCGCCAGCCGGCCACCCTCATTGAAGTTCGTGACCGAGATTCCCGTCGCCGCGTGGTCCACGATGTTGCCTGAAATGATGGCCCCCTGAAACCCGAACTCTGCATACAGCGCGACTTCGCCGAGCCGCGTGCAGGTGTTGTGGCTCATCTGGAGGTTGGATGCAGCATTGCCGCGCACAGCTGAATAGGCGCAGTCGGAGATGACGTTGCCCGAGACGATGACACCGCCCGCGCGAAAAATGTTCACCCCGTTGCCGTTTTCGCCTGTTCCCCCACCTTTCGCAGCGATCCGCGCGATGACGTTGGATGAAACGATCGTGCCGTCCTCGCCAGCTTGCGAGCGCCAGATCTGGATGGCGTTGTTGCCGCAGTCGGTGACTGTATTGTGGGAGATGTCGAGCCCCTGGGCATCAATGCTCCGAATGCCGGTCAGCAGGGCTTGGGTCACCGTGCAGTCCGTGATGCGGCCGGAACACCCCGTCAGGGTGATTCCATTGGCAAGAGCGCGTCGCACGGCGACGTTTGAAAGACGCACGTCAGAGCAGTTCGAGAGACGCACAAGAGCGGCCTCCTCGTCGTCGGTCAAAAATGCGCGGTTCTCTCCGTCGATCACCAGATCCTGAAGCGTCACGCCGTGCGCGCTCTCGCCCACGAGACACGTTTCTCCACCGACGAACTGAAGCGTCGTCAATCCGCGCGCGCCGGCCAGGACCGTGCCGGGACGCAACACAAGTGTGCCGATGCGAAACACACCTTCGGGCAGTTCGACAGGCCGGCCGGAGGCAGCCGCCGCGTCTATGGCAGCCTGCAGCCGGACGGTCTGATCGTCACCGGGTTCAGGCATCAGGGCGTGGGCCGTTCTGGACGAGGGATTTCCTGCACTGGTGCGCTGGCCGGCAAGAGCGGCTGCTGCGGCTGCTGTTGCGGTTGCTGCACCCAGGGTGCCCGCAAGTACGAAGCGTCGGGTGGGGGTCATGGTTCAATCCGGGGACGCGGTGAAGGTTCTGGCACCGTCAAAGCATCATCCGGGCCAGAGCCTCGCGCGGCGGGCGCTATCGGCAGCTGTTTCGCTGACACATCTGAAGCGCGGCAGCCTGATCGGGTCTGACGGGCGCCAGATCGCCCGAGTTGACAGCGGTATGTAATCGGCCTATGACATTGCCGAATGTCAAGATGTCTTGACACGTCAATGCAGGGCAGTGCTCGGGGGCCGGCCGATCGGGCGAAGTGGGGTGGCATTTCAAACGCGCCGCCCGCCCAATCCGCTCAGCCTCCGCACCTTCCCCGCAGGCGCGCAACCATAGGTCACGATCGGCGGTTTGCGGGCCTGTGCAGAGGAAGACCCACGCCGGTGGGTTGGGCACGAAATGGTTCGTGCCGTACTTTGGGAGGTATGAAGGCATGGATAGCTTGGACGATCCAAACAGGGTCTGGCCAACCGGCTTGACCATCAAAGAGTCGGAGGCGCTGCACAAGCACGTCATCGACGGGTCACGGGTATTCTTCGCGATCGCTGCGGTCGCGCATATGCTCGTCTACATCTATTCGCCTTGGCTCGGTTAGAGGAGGGCTCAGATGAACAATGGTAGAATCTGGTGTGTCGTCAATCCGACTGTGGGATTGCCGGCATTCCTTGGAAGCGTAGCTCTCATCTCGTTCACCGTACACTTCGCGGTGCTCAACAACACGACGTGGGTCGGGGATTTCTTCAAAGGCAGTTCGAAGGCCACGGCCAGCCTGGAAGGCCCGTCGACGCCCGTCGCGCTCAACGCGAACGGCGCCGCCACTTTCGTCATCAACGTGGTGCCGAGCGACACTGCACAGGGCGCCAAGCCCATCGTGGTGACGGTATCACCACAAGGCTTGGCCGAGGTCGTGGACGGACCACCTAGCGGGGTCAAAGTCGCGGCCCAACACGAAAGATGATGAGGAAGGCTCAGCCGTGTGATCCGTGCTCCACCTGACCGGTGGTGTCCGGGTCACGCGGCGTTGATGGCGGACTAATCGGGTGCGAACCGGCGCCAGTGATGGAATTTCGCACCCGACCCGATTCCCCGTTACCGCGACCAGCCGCCGCCGATCGTTTCGTCCCTAACGTCACGTGGGCTCGAAGCCATGAACAGGATCAGCCAGAAGGTGATGAAGGCCTGGGTGGGTCTGGGCCCGCGCTTCCTGCCGTTTGCCGATGCGGCGACGGTGGACCTGCCGCTGTCGCGCCTGTTGCGCCTGTCCCTTCTTCAGGTTTCGGTGGGCATGTCGCTGGTGCTGCTCGTCGGCACGCTGAACCGGGTGATGATCGTTGAACTCGGCATTCCCGCCTCGCTGGTTGCCGGCATGATTGCCCTGCCGGTGCTGTTTGCGCCGTTCCGCGCTCTGATCGGCCATAGCTCGGATACCCACGTCTCGGTCCTGGGCTGGAAGCGCGTTCCGTTCATTTACCGCGGGACCATGGTGCAGTTCGGCGGCTTGGCCATCATGCCCTTCGCGCTCCTGGTGCTCTCCGGCGGTGGAAATGCGAGCGAGTACCCGCCGTGGGTGGGTCAGGCTGCGGCCGCGCTGGCGTTCCTGCTGGTGGGCGCGGGCATCCACACAACGCAGACTGTCGGGCTCGCCCTGGCCACGGACCTTGCTCCGCAGGAGCAGCACCCGAAGGTCGTTGGGCTCATGTACGTCATGCTGCTCATCGGTTCGATCTTGAGCGCGCTGATTTTCGGCTATCTTTTGGAGAATTTTTCCCCTGGGCGTCTGATCCAGGTCATCCAGGGCTGTGCCGTTGTCACGATCGTTCTGAACGGCATTGCACTGTGGAAACAGGAATGCCTGAAGCGCATGAGCGCAGCGGAGCTTGAGGCTCCTCAACCCACATTTGCCGACTCCTGGAAAACCTGCATGCAAGGCGAGGGTGCCGTGCGCCGCCTCCTTGCGGTAGGGCTCGGCACTATGGCGTTCGGCATGCAGGATGTGCTTCTGGAGCCCTATGGTGGTGCCATCCTCGGCCTCTCTGTCGCCGACACGACGAAGCTGACGGCGGCCTTGGCAGGCGGGTGCCTCATTGGATTTGGTGTGGCCTCCCATGTGCTAAGCCGGGGATCGGACGCCTTTGCGATGGCAGCTTTGGGAGCCTTGCTCGGGATCATCGCCTTCGCTGCCGTGATCGTCGCAGCGCCTTTGGGCTCCACCGCGTTTTTCACCCTCGGTGTCGTCGTGATCGGCCTGGGTGGCGGAATGTTCGGTCACGGCACACTGACGGCGACCATGACGCACGCGCCCAAAGAGCAAACGGGCCTGGCTCTGGGTGCCTGGGGCGCCGTACAGGCAACAGCGGCGGGTGTAGGGATGGCCGTTGGCGGCATCATTCACGACATTGCCGTGTTGGCACTGCCAGCCGATGGCTTTGGTGCTGCGCGCGGTTATACTCTGGTTTACGCCTTAGAGATCGCACTTCTGCTGGTGACGCTGGCGGTGATGGCACCAATGGTCCGGCGGGTGCTGGGCGCGCGGTTGCAGAACGGACAGCCTGCGAAGGGCGGGGACGCACAGCAAATGAACTGGAAGACGAGGATGGAGCAGCCATGACACAAACCGTCAGCAGACTATACGGAACCTCGACACACGCACGTCGAGCTGCCGAGGAGCTCAATCGCCGGCGCTATGTGGATGTCCACGTCTTCACAGCTCCAGACCACCATCCGGCTGGAGATGGGGCCGAGGGCGCGGCGCCAGTGCAGGGTGCCTCGCAGGCGCAGTTGCTGGACGCCATGATGAAGGCCTACATCTACAAACCCGTTGCTCAGGTCTACGCGGCTCGCGTTGCTCAAGGTGCCAGCCTTGTGACGGTTCATGCTCCATTCGGTATGGCCCAGCGCGCAATCGATATCCTGGAAGACCACGATCCGATCGATGACGGCATCCCCGCGCCGGCGCCTGGCCGCTCGTATGCCTACGACGAGCGCACACCCTTCTCCAGTTCGCTATGTCTGCCGGTTCTGGCGGAGACGAAATTGCCCATGGAAGCCGTTATCGGGCTCAGTTCCGTGACGGGTGGCCGGTGGCTGTTTTCGTCGGCCCTCATGCCGATGTTGTCGCGCAGCGCAGCACCGTTCTCGCGCATGTTCGGGCTGGCGACCGCATCGCGTAACGCCACGCCATTCTCGTCGAGCTTCAAAATCCCGCTACTGTCGAAGCGGTTTTTTTCCTCCCGGTTCGGATTGCCGCTGCTGTCGCGCAAGTAATCCGGTCCGGGCTTTGTCACGAAACTCCATCTCGGACGCGCTGTTGACGCAATCAACCGCGCGCGGAGCGCCGCGAGAGCTGAAGCCGGCACGTGCATAAGGGGGCTTAGACTCCAACAACCGGGCTCGACCCTCGACGGTCTGAGCCCGGTTGCCTTCGAGGAACGGAGACGCTTGGTTGGCCTTAGTGCCTGCCGGGTCGAGAATACCTCAGGACCCGCGTTCTCATGTTGTGCCGCTGAGTAAACCGGCACGGGCCTAAGTCAGGCTGCATCGATGCGTGCACCGGGCGGCCACCAGTCTCCGCGAACAGGCGCGTAGTCCTCCTCGGTGATCCAAGCTCGCGGGTCACAAACGGAGTCTTCGGGGTCGAGGCCCTCCATCAAGTCGGGTTGCCGCCGTAGCCGCCATACCAAAATGGACAGCGTATCGACCTCGCGGTCGCGAACGACCCGGCCTTTGCGGATGGTAATGACCCGTAGGCGTGTGTACCACGAGGACCAACCGTGAAAGCCGCGGACAAGCTGCGGACCGATCGGGATCTGCAGGCTGCCGCTGAACCACGTGGCGGAAGCGGGAAAGCCGGTTGCAGGGACAAGCTTCAGAAACCATGCTCGCATGTCGTCTGAGATGGGAAGTTCGTCTGCGCCATATGTGCACAGAGTGACGAGCCGGAGCATGCCATCGGCGATGTCCCACGTGCCGATGTACTGGCGATGACAGGCCGTTGTTTTCCCGTCGGGGGCCACAATACGAGTGCGACGCGACGCAAGCAGACGATAGAGTGGGTCCGCATGCAACCAATGTGGCTTGCCATCAATCATGAATCGTTCGGGCACTTGTGAGGTCATGGGCTGGCTCCAGACAAAAGATTGGCGGGAACGCACCGCGCGGAATTGGTCCGGCGGCGCGATGTGATGGCGTGAACAAACGCTGTGAAGACGAATGAAATATAGCAGAAATCGCGCTTGGCTACAAATCAACGCCGACGCAACTCATTGGTTCTAATATGTTATTTGAAGTTTTTTTGGTGCTGTTGGTGCATTCTCAATGCCCATTCCGGCGAGGTGCGCACACCCCAAGTGCGAGAGGCCCAGGGTGTAAATAGCAATTCCCTGATGATCGAATTGCGCCGGAAACGCTATTTCGTCAGCCCATGAGTGATCCTGAGCCAACGGTGGCCGTCCGCGGCACGTACGTCGCCATGCTGTTGCCGGCCTGATGAACCCGGTTCCCCGCCCGTTCAGCGGTATTTCGTGCCCCAGTCACGCATCGCGCGGATGATGGGCCCCAACTCGCGACCCTTGTCCGTCAGCACGTAGTCGGCGCGCGGTGGATGCTGATCATAGAACACCCGCTCCACGATGCCGTTCTCCTCAAGCATCTTCAGGCGATCGGACAAAGTGTTTGGCGGAATGCCGGGCAGCGAATTTGTAAAATCCTGAAACCGGCATCGTCCCTGGAGCAGCAGATCGCGCATGATCAGGGCGGTCCACCGGCTGCCCACAATCTTCGCGGCCCGTTCCACGGGGCATTTGGTCTTTGATGAGGTGCTCATCCCTGGAAACTACGGGTGGCGAATGCCGGTGGCAATCAAAACACATTGACTAGTAACTATATAAAATGTAGCGAGACAACAATCTTCGAGCGAGGGAGTAGGCGATGGCCATCACGGCGATCTATGCAAGCATTCTGGCGTTGTTCTTTGTCAGCCTGAGCGTGCGCGTGATCGGTGCCCGGCGTGAGGCGCAAGTGGCCCTCGGCGACGGGGGAAATGCTCAGTTGTTGCGGCGTCAGCGCGTGCATGGAAATTTCGCCGAGTACGTTCCGCTTGCTCTCGTCTTGATGTTGCTGGCCGAGCAGCAGGGCGCGGCGGCGTGGGCGGTGCACGGTATCGGTGTCCTGCTGCTGG
>CAZZPH010000120.1:0-7626 GCA_964655725.1 uncultured Hyphomicrobium sp. | reverse complement strand
GGACCTTATGTTCACTCGGGAGGCCGCTAATATCGCTTATCGTCTCCACGATTGGCGAGCAGATCGGCCGCCATCACCGGCAGCGTCTTCTGCCACTTCTCGCTGATCGACGCGGTCGTCGTCTCCGCCGAAACGCCCACAGCCGCCGCCAGCGCCGCCGCCGCCGCATGCACGTCGGACGCCTTCATCGCCACACGGTGATCGGCCTTGTTGCTGGTGATGGTCGGCACCGGCTCGATCACATACAGGCGATTCTGTCGATCGCTCGGCGTTCCGATCTTGCGCCGTGACGCAAAGTCCTTGGTGTAGCGCAGCGCCGACGGACCAAAACCCATGAAGTCGGCGTCAAGCGACACGACGATGTCGGCGTTCTTGAAGTGGTAGAGCGGCGTCGCCGAGGGCGCACCACCCTGCACCGTGCCATACACCGCATCCCACTGATGCCAGCGCGCGTCCGGCAGCGCGGCCTGCAACAGCTCCATCTGCTCAATGAGCGACGGCGAGGTGATCGGTTCGGTGAGAATGCGCAGCCCGGCACCCGCGAGCGCACGCTGGGTGTTGAGCGCGGCCTGGAGCGCCGTGACAAACGCCGTCCATGTGCGCGTATCGCCGCGGTAGCGAATCGTGCGCGAGCGGTCCGGGTCGTACAGCGACAACACGGCGGCCTGGCCGAACATGTCGGTGGCACCGAGGCTCGCGGGATGTTCGGGATTACCTTCAAGCTTCGTCGGGCGGCCCAGATGATTCTCGGCGAGCAGCGGCATGCCGACGCCGCCTTCGGACATGGCCGTCGCATAAAACAACGGCCGACCGGGAATGACCTCCTCGGGCTGCCGCACATACGGCACGATCGCTTCACTGGGCTGGCGCGTACACGCACTCACGCCGGCGAGGGCCAGCGACGCGCCCATCAATTTCAGGAACTGACGCCGGCCGGCCGGATCGTTGAACTCGGAGGCCTGCGAGGGGAACTCGCGAGCCACATAGCTCTGAAATTCCGGCGTGTTCGCCAGTTCGTCAAGGCTGCGCCAATAGGCACGGCCATCCGGCGTCGTCGGACTCGCGAGGCGGGAGCGGATATCAGCGAAGGTCATGGGCAGTATTCACCAACAAACGGGATCAGCGGTGGCACACCGAGCAACTGGTCAGGTGCTCGGCGCCCGCGACGTTGTATTCCTTTTTCAACCGCAGACCGAGCTCCAGTTGGTTGGCTGGCGCCTCGTACTTCATGTTGAACACTTCACTGCGCGGGCGGAGGAACTTCTCCGGCTCACGATGGCATTCCAGACACCATTCCATCAGCATCGAGGTGGCCTGATAGGTCAGCGGCATTTCATCAACAGGGCCATGGCAGGTGGCACAGCCGACGCCCTGTTTTACGTGTATTTGGTGGCTGAAATAGGCGAAATCAGGCAGGTCGTTCACCCGGATCCAGGTGAGTGGAGTGTTGTCCCGGAAGCTGGCCCGGACCGGTTCAAGCATCGGCGCGTTCGCCCAGATCTGCGTGTGGCAATTCATGCAGGTCTTGGTGGGCGGAATGCCGGCGAACGAAGAGTTCTCGACTGACGTATGGCAATACCGACAGTCCAACCCCATGCCGCCGACGTGATGGGCGTGGCTGAACTGAATGGGTTGTTTGATGAACTCGTCCTGCCCGGTGGCCCAGGACGACCGCATGAGGGTGAAAACCACCCATCCGACAAACAGGACGAGGGTCACAACACCGAACAGGCTTGACCGTACGGCAGCGTTGGCGCTTTTCGGAAAAATCTGACTCATAGCGGGCTAAAAAGCGCCCCTAGACTACCTTGATCACGCAGCATTTGCACACGCGCCACACACCGTCGGACTCCGACGCCATTTTGGGCCAGAATACCGGTGCAGCACGATACTGTCGCTCTCAATCGAATGTCCCGGGTGGGCGGCGTACCCGAGGCAGTGCGCCTATGATGTGAAAGGTTTCACAAGCCTGTCAATCCCAACCAAAGAGGTCCGAGTTTCATCCATGTCCACCCCATCAGCCATCGCCGTCAACGGCGTCTCCAAACGATTCGCCGAGCATCAGGCCGTCGATAACGTGTCCATTTCGGTGCCTCAGGGCTCGATTTACGGGTTTATCGGCCCAAATGGCTCAGGCAAGACCACCACGATCCGCATGATCATGAACATCCTGGTGCCCGACTCCGGCGACATCCACGTGCTCGGCAAGTCCAGCGCGGCCGATGTGCGCGACGACGTGGGGTATCTGCCGGAGGAACGCGGCCTCTACAAAAAGATGACTGTCGGCCGTGTCCTGCGCTACTACGGGCAGCTCAAGGGCAAGTCCGCGCAGGAACTCGATGCAGGGATCAAGGATTGGCTGGGGATGCTCCAGTTGACCGACTGGGTGGATAAACGCGTCGAGCAACTCTCGAAGGGCATGGCGCAGAAGGTGCAGTTCATCGCGTCTGTCGTGTCGCAACCGAAACTGCTGATTCTCGACGAACCCTTCTCGGGCCTCGACCCGGTGAACGCGGAAGCGCTCAAGGACGCGGTGCTCGAAATGCGTCGGCGCGGCACCACGATCGTGTTTTCGACGCATGACATGAACGCGGCCGAGCGGATGTGTGAACGAATCTTCATGATCTTCAAGGGCAAAAAAGTGCTCGACGGAACCCTCGACGAAATTCAGACGGAGTACGGTCACGACACGGCACGCGTGCGCGTGACCGGCGGCGCGGCAGTGCTGCGCGGACTGCCGTCGGTCGCCGCCATCAATGACCACGGCAACTATCAGGACGTGCGGCTCAACGGGGATGCGCAGGCGTTCCTGCACGCATTGACGCAGAAGACTGATGTGCAACAGTTCGAAATCCGGCGGCCGTCGCTGCACGACATCTTCGTGCGTATCGCCAAGCCGACCGCCGACGACATGCGCGACGAGCTCGGAGGTGTGTTGTGAACCGCGTCCTTACGATTGCCCAATCCGAATTCCTGACGCTCGTCAAGACCAAAGCCTTCATCATTGGCATCGTCCTCATGCCGGTCTTGATGGCGGCGTTCTTCTTTTTCATGAGTTACGCCGAACGGCAGATGGACGTGGAGCGGCGCCAGTTTGCGGTCATCGATCACACGGGCGTATTGTTCGACGCCGTGCGCACTGCCGCCGACGCGCGCAACGCTGAACACGTGACCGACGGCAAACGCACGGGGCCGGAGTTCATCCCGACGCTGGTGTCGCTTGACGGCCGGTCCGTCGACGATGTGAAGGTGGAGCTGTCGGATGAGATTCGCGGCGATTCCCTGTTTGCGTTCGTCGAAATTCCCGCGGCCACACTCACCGACACGACCGGCGACCTGCCGCCGATTCTCTATTACGCAGAGAACTCCTCGTACCAGCCGCTGCCCACCTGGCTGCGGACGGTACTGAACGATGAGATCACCAGACTCAGGTTTGCCGATGCAGGCATTGATCAGGCGCTGATCGCGCGTCTGAACACCCGCGCCGCGCTGACCACATTCGGCCTCGTGGATCGTGCGACAGACGGCACGGTGAAGGAAGCGCAGGAGGTGGACGCACTCGCGCGCGTCGCGATGCCGATGTTCTTCCTGATTCTGATGTTCATGTCGGTGATGACCGCAGGCACCCACCTGCTCAACGCCATCATCGAGGAAAAGATGAGCAAGATCAGCGAGGTGCTGCTGGGCTCGGTCACGCCGTTCCAGTTAATGGCCGGCAAACTGCTCGGCGTGGTAGGCGTCTCGCTCTTATTGACGGCGGTGTACCTGGTGGGTGGTTTTTACCTGGTCTTCAGCAGCGGGCGCTGGGATCTGCTCGACCCGGGTCTGATCGCCTGGTTCATCCTGTTCATGGTGTGCGCGTCGCTGCTCTACGGCGCCATCTTCCTCGCGCTCGGGTCCGCCTGTTCGGATCTGAAGGACGCCCAGAGCATGATGCAACCGGCCATGATCCTGATCATGCTGGCGTACCTCGGCTCGTTCATCGTGATTCAGAACCCCGAGTCCAACGTTGCGATCGGCATGTCGTTTTTTCCGACAATGACGCCGTTTGCGATGTTGTTGCGCATGGCGATGCCGCCGGGCCCGCCGCTGTGGCACGTGTTGCTCTCGGTCTCGCTGCTGGTGGCCACCACCTGGTTCTGCGTATGGGCCGGCGGCCGCATCTTCCGCGTCGGGATCCTCATGCAGGGCAAGGCGCCCACGTTGCCTGAGTTGGTGAAATGGATACGCAAGTAGCCACAAAGATGTGGAGATTGTGAGATGGGGAGATGGGGAGATGGGGAGATGAGGAGATGAAGCGAGTAATTCAGACAGTCGTGTTGTCAGCGATGGCGATCGTGTCGGTGTGGGGCCATGTGCCCGACCCTCGCCCTGGAGTGGACTGGCCGGCGTTTCGCGGCATTAACGGCTCGGGAGTCGCCGAGGGTGCGACGCCCACGACGTGGAATGTGCCCAGAGGCGAAGGCGTGGCGTGGACAACGCCTCTCGATGGGCTGGGACATTCGAGCCCGGTGATCTGGGGTAATCAACTGTGCGTCACCACGGCCAAGAGTGACAAAGGCGACGCGAGCATGAGGCTCGGGCTCTATGGCGACATCCGCTCCGTGGATGACAGCACCGAACACACGTGGCGCCTGATCTGCGTGGACAAACGGACGGGCGCCGGGATGTTCGACAAGGTCATCCACAAGGGGGTGCCCATCATCAAGCGCCACACCAAGGCGACGCACGCCAACTCGACGCTGGCCACCGACGGCACCCATCTCGTGGCGATGCTCGGGTCGGAAGGACTGTTTGCGTTCGACATGCAGGGCGAGCTGAAATGGCGGAAGGAATTCGGCGTCCTCGACTCCGGCTACTTCCTCGCCCCGCAGGCGCAGTGGGGGTTTGCGACGTCGCCGGTCATTCACGACGGGAAAGTGATCCTCCAGGCCGACGTGCAGAAGAACTCCTTTCTTGCGTCGTTTGATCTCGCAACCGGCAAGGAGCTCTGGCGCACGGCGCGCGCCGACGTCCCGACGTGGACCACACCGGCGATTCACACCGTGGCCGGAAGGACGCAGATCATCGTGAACGGCTGGCGTCACATGGGCGCGTACGACTTCGAGACCGGCGCGGAAATCTGGAAGCTGAACAGTGTCGGTGGCGACATCCCGGTGCCCGTGCCGGTGATCGGCGACGGGTTGATTTACATGACGTCGGCACATGGCCCGGGCGCTCCGGTGTTTGCGATCAAGGACACGGCGAAGGGTGACATCTCCCTGGCCGCCGGCGAGACCACGAACGAGCACATTTCATGGGCCCACCTGCGCGAAGGCGCCTACATGATCTCGCCCGTGTTGTATCGGGGTCTGCTGTATGTGTCGAAGAACAACGGGGTGTTCAGTGTGTTCGATGCCGAGTCGGGTGAGCGCGTCTACCAGCAGCGTCTGGGCGACGGCACCACCGGCTTCACCTCGTCGCTGGTGGCCGCCGACGGCAAGATCTACTTCAGCAGCGAAGATGGCGACGTGTTTGTCGTGAAGGCGGGCCGCACCTACGAGTTGCTCGCGACCAATTCCCTCGGCGCGTATTCGATGGCAACACCCGCCATCTCCGAGGGACGGCTCTATTTCAGGACGGGCACGGGCCTGGTCGCGATCAAGTAGATCGTCGGGCCGCAACGGTCGTCGAGCATGAACGTCCATCTGATTGACGGCACGTACGAGCTGTTCCGGCACTACTACGGTGCGCCCCGTGCGTCATCAACAGACGGTGTGGAGGTGGGCGCCATTCGCGGCGTCCTCAGTTCGATGCTCACGCTCATTGGTGACGGGACCACACATGTCGCGGTGGCCACCGACCACGTGATCGAATCGTTTCGCAACACGTTGTGGAACGGCTACAAAACCGGCGAGGGCATCGAACCCGAACTACTCGCGCAGTTTCATCCCTTGGAAGACGCGCTCGAGTCGATGGGCATCACCGTGATGCGCATGGTCGAGTTTGAGGCTGACGATGCCCTGGCGGCGGGTGCGGCCAGGGCGGCCGCCGACTCGCGCGTTGGTCGCGTGTTGATTTGTACGCCGGACAAGGATCTGGCGCAATCAGTGGTCGAGTCGCGTGTGGTGCAGTTCGACCGCCGCGCCCGGGTGATCCGTGATGCAGAGGGTGTGCGCACAAAGTTTGGCGTCCCTCCGGCGTCCATCCCTGACTACCTCGCGCTGACGGGAGACTCCGCCGATGGTTATCCGGGCCTGCCGGGCTGGGGTGCGAAGTCGGCCGCCGCGCTGCTGGCGCACTACGGCACCATCGATCGGATTCCTGACGACAGCCGGCAGTGGACTGTGAAGGTTCGCGGAGCCGCGCATCTGGCCGCCACCCTTGCGGAATACCGCGTGCAGGCGGATCTCTTCAAGACCATCGCCACACTTCGTCTCGACGCCCCCGTCTTCGCGTCAGTGGATGACATCCGCTGGCGTGGGCCCGGACCCGACTTTGCGGCGGTGTGCGAACGCCTCGGCGCACCGAGCCTGGCCCTTCGCGCCGCGGCGATGGGCCGGCATGCGGCCGGCAGATAGGCGCGCGAACCGCGTGCTCACAAATCTCTTTGTTGATGCCGCACTGGCGGGCACCGTGCTTCGCATGGACGCCAAAACACAATCTGGGTGACGACTTCGTGGCCGCTCAGAGGCAGTCTTCGAGTTCAAGCGCCAGCACCAGCCGGCGACCCACGTCGCGCAGCGTCGCGGGTTCAAGCGCACCGCAATACTTCGCGAACCTGGCCTTGGAGACCGTCTGCACATTGTCGAGTTGTACGAACGACGGTTTGGGAAGGTTGGCCTGATGGCCGATGGGCACTTCCGTGGGGTAGCCCTTGCCGACCGACGTGATCTCCGCCACGGTCAGTTTGTTGAGATGGGCGATGACGCCCTGACGCGTCAGAATGACCGCGGGGCGCCGGCCGGCACGCCCGCCCAGATCGATCTGCCAGACGTCGCCGCGGTTCATTTTCGGCTCCACTCCTGCACGGTGATCCAGTCTTCAGCTCGCGACTCGTCGTCGGTCTCCCTCGCAAGGGACGCCTTCCAATCCCGCTCGAAGCGAGCCGTCGCCTGCCGCCGCAACCACTCGCGCAGCGCCTGGCGGACGATCTCCGACCGCTTCAAGCCGAGCGGCTTTGCGACAAGGTCCACCTGTCGAAGCGTGTCATCGTCAACAGTTATCTGTACATTTTTCATACGAAATATGTATATCACAGAGGTACATTTTCGGCTGATGTGAGGGTTCGGAGGCGTCGCCCGTGAAGACCCAGCTATCATTCCGGCATGCAATGGTGGGCGGGTGTCGGGGCGATGGCCGTCGCGGCGGCCGCGTGGCTCAGTCAGGGTGCGGTTGGCACGCTGGTGGTGCACACGGACAACAGTGCGGTACAGCCTGTCGCGCTGTCGATCACCGGGCCCGTGGAGCGGCACGTCCCTCTTGAGGGTGCCCGCCAAATCAGCGTCAACGACCTGCCCGCAGGCGCCTATGACGTGCGTCCGCTGTTTGCGGGCACGGTCGAGGGCGACCCGATCCCGGCGCAGGTTGAACGCGGCAAGAGCGTCACGGTCATGTCGTTGCTGGGCCTCATTGCCTCGCCGCCCG
>CAZZPH010000119.1:0-7785 GCA_964655725.1 uncultured Hyphomicrobium sp. | reverse complement strand
CTGCCAGATCGCCTACATGACGCCGCCGTTCGGCTACAACCTGTTCTTGATGCGCGCTCTCGCCCCCAACGAGGTGACACTCATCGACATCTATCGCTCCATCATACCGTTCGCTGGCATCATGCTGTTTACACTGGTCCTTTTGATGATTTTCCCAGAGATCGCGTTGTGGCTTCCCAACACGGTCGCCGGGAGATGAGTGCGGAGCGTGCACGCTGCGGAACGCCTGGCGGATAAGGGCTCGGCTCGCCGCGCATGCGCAATCCACGACAGGTTGCAACCGGAAGCGAGGAGTGTAGTTCCATGACGACACGAAGACGCGATTTCCTGAAAACCGCCGGCGCCGCAACGGCCGCTGCCGTCGGCGCCACCACACTGGCGGCACCTGCTGTGCGATCACAGTCGCCGATCAAGTGGCGGTTGCAGACCTATGCCGGCCCAGCACTTGCCGAGCATGTCATCAAGCCGTCGATCGACGCCTTCAACAAGGTCGCCAACGGAGAGATGGTGATCGAGCTCTATCATGCCGATCAGCTCGTCCCGACGGGTGAACTCTTCCGTGCCATGCAGGCCGGCACCATCGATGCCGTCCAAAGCGACGACGACAGCATCGCTGCCCCCGTCGATGTGTCCGTATTCGGCGCCTACTTCCCGTTTGCCTCACGCTATGGACTCGACGTTCCAGCACTGTGGAACCACTACGGCCTCAACGAAATCTGGCAGGAGGCCTACAGCGAGATCAAAGGCGTCACCTGGCTGGGAACGGGCGCATGGGACCCGTGCAACTTCGCCACCAAAAAGCCGATCCGCTCCCTGGCTGATCTCAAAGGCCTGCGCGTCTTTACGTTCCCCACGGGCGGAAAATTCCTGCAGCGCTTTGGCGTCGTGCCGGTGACGGTGCCCTGGGAGGACGTCCAGGTTGCCCTCCAGACGGGCGAAATCGACGGCATCTGCTGGTCGGGGATCACCGAGGTCTATACCGTCGGCTGGGCGGACGTGACCAAGTATTATCTGACCAACAACATATCGGGCGCGTGGGCCGGCTCCTACTTTGCCAACTCCGACAAGTGGAATGCATTGCCCGAGCACTTGAAAACCCTCTTCAAGCTCTGCATGGACAGCTCGCATTACTATCGCCAGCACTGGTACTGGTGGGGCGAAGCCTACTACCGCACCACCGGCGGCAAGCTGGAGCTGACCTCCATTCCTGAATCTGAGTGGAAGACGCTGGAAGACGAAGCGCTGAAATTCTGGGACGAGGTTGCCGCCCAAAGCCCGCGCAGCGCAAAAGTCATCGAGATCCTCAAGAAATACCGCGAGACCATGACCAAAGCCGGCCCGCCCTACCGCTACGGCTGATCGGCTGCACGCCCCGTTCGATCCGCCGGCTGCTGCCTGCAGCCGGCGGGTTGTGGTGTTGCGGGCCGGCCGCTCGCGGGGCATTGTGGGGAGGCAAATTATTGTTCGGACGGCTGCCCACGCGATGCTCACACCCGATGAAATCGAACGCTACAAGCGCCACCTCGTACTGAAGGAGGTTGGCGGGCAAGGCCAGCAGAGGATCAAGGCTGCGCGCGTTCTCGTCGTCGGAGCTGGCGGGCTGGGCTCACCGATCCTGATGTATCTTGCGGCGGCTGGCGTCGGCACGCTCGGTATCATCGATCACGACACCGTCTCGTTGGACAACCTCCAGCGCCAGATCGTTCATGACACCGCAGCCGTCGGCCAGTTGAAGGTGGAAAGTGCGGCGCGAACAATTCAACGCATCAACCCCCATGTCCGCGTCGAGACGCACCCCACGCGCATCGACTGGCAGAACGCCATCGACATCATCGGCCGCTATGACATCGTCACCGACGGCTCGGACAACTTCCCCACCCGCTATCTTGTTTCCGATGCCTGCTATCTGGCCAGGCGCACACTCGTCTTCGGAGCGCTCGGGCCGTTCGATGGCTATGTCACCACCTTCAAGCCGCACATGTCAGGACCGGACGGCGTCCCCTATCCAAGCTACCGGTGCTTGTTTCCCGAGGCTCCGCCGCCCGGCACAGTGGCCAACTGCGCGGAAGTGGGTGTATTGGGCGCGGTGGCCGGCGTCATCGGCACGCTTGTGGCCACCGAAATCTTGAAAGAACTGACCGAAGCCGGGCAGAGCCTCGCTGGCCGCCTCATCATCTATGACGCGAAAGAGCCGCGCTTCGAGACCGTCGCGATCGGCTGGGATCGCGATAACGCACTCTCGGGCGCCAACCCAACGATCCGCGACCTGTCGATCCACGCGGGCACCGCAGCCGCGCCAGCCTGCCAGTTGGGATGAGTGAAGCTCCACCGGTCATTGGGCCACTCCAGCGCCGTTCGCCAGAGTTGCCATGCCTCAAAGCGGCAGGAAATATCTCAGCACCAGCACGGGCGCCAGCAGCACCACAACCCACAAGAGGCAGGATGAAAAGCTCGCAGCCAGGAACGGCGCACGCGCCATGCCCACAGCACCCGCGGCCAGGGGCACGAACGAACGGCGCGTCGTGTGGAACTTGGACGTTATGAGAGTGGTGGGCCCCCGTTCCCGGACGTAGGCCATAGCCTGCGCCCCCGACTCGGGACTCCAACTGTTGGGCCAGACTTCGTGCAGGTCGCCATCGTGCCTTTTGCCTTGCCAATAGGCGATGGCGTCGGCCAGGAAGGCGCCGAGAACACCCGCAAATCCCGCCAGTACCGGATCGCCTCCGGCATAGACGAAAGCCGTCACCAGAAGCAGGAAGGCCAGCAGCGTCGGCACGGCGAAGAGCGGCATGGGGATCGCGTTGAGCAGAGCCGCGAGAAAGATCAGCCCCGCAATCAGCAACTGATGATCGCGCACGAAGGCGATGATCTCCTCACGGAACGTCACGGCATAAAAGCTTGGCGCAATGATCCCCGCCGCCCAAATGAAGGCGCTCACGATATTGGCGATCTGAAAGGGGATCTGGCGCATCCGGAACATGCCGGCCACGACTGGAATGACCGCGCGCACAGGTCCGAAGAAGTGACCGAAAAACACGCCCCATACACCCCAGCGCGCAAAGAAATTCTCGCCGTGCTGGATGAGTTCAGGTTGATTCTTGAAAGGCCAGATGTTCGGGATGCTGTCCTTGAAATATAGCCCGATCCAAAAGGAAACGGCATAACCAAGCGTGCCGCCAAGTCCCGCAGAAATGATTGTCGGCAGGATAATCGCCTGATCAGCGCCGCTCGCCGCCAAGAGCGCGGTGATGCCAATCAGAATGGCGGTGCCGGGCCAGATGATGGAGAAGAAGCAGAAGCTCTCGGCAAAGGCGACCAGGAACGCAATGGGGATCGCCCAGGACTCCCGATCCTTGACGAAGGTGACGATGACGTCGACGAAGTCCTGCACGCTCATGAGACGTTCTTCATTCCTGGCTCGGGTTTAGCTTTGGCGGGACGCTCGTTGTTCCGTCGTTTGTGCCCGCCCGGCCGTTGTTTGAAAAGGGTAAGCATCGTGTCAGGTCTTCCTGCACCGCCGCTGATACTCGTTGCCAAGTTCGCGACCAACCTCACCGGCCAACATGACGCCGCGAGAGATTTGGGCCGGAGTAAGCCCCGTGCCAGTGGCGCGTAATGCCGCAGAGGCGCCATCGGCCTCTTGCCGGCCCGCCTGCAACTCAGGACACGTCAGCTCCTTTTTCTTGTTTTTGTAGGCGAAAAGCCGAACTCCCGACGCGTAGGCCGCCGCATCCGGACGGTCCTTGATCCACCCGCGACTGGGATCACCCACCATGGCCTTTAACGTGGATTGGCGTTGAGCGACGCACGCCGGGCTGTCATCGACACAGCGCAGACCCGGACTGGCCGACAGCACCTGCGGCGGCTCCCCAGCGGCACATGCCCCGAGCCCGAGTGTGAGCAGGCACGCCAAACGGCCAAATTTCCCGGACATTGCAAGCCTCTGGCATCGAGACTGCGCACGCTGGCATTCGCTGGGCGTTGCTCGATACGATGGCGGCATTGTGCTCCCCGGACTTTTTCCTTGAGAGCGATTATTGATTGGGCATGGCAGGGTCAAGGCATGACGGGGGCGGGCAAGCGCTCATCAACCGCGTCATTTCCAACCGGCGACCCGCCAGGCCTTGAGAAAGCAACGAAATGATCAAAGCAGTTCGGCTCCATGCAACGGGCGGCCCTGACGTCCTGCAGATCGAATCCATGTCCCTGCCCGATCCCGGCCCCGGCGAGGTGCTGGTACGGCAGCGGGCCATCGGCCTCAATTACATCGACACCTACCACCGCTCCGGCCTTTATCCCCTTCCCGCGCTCCCCGCGGTGATCGGCATGGAGGGTGCCGGCGAGATCGCCGCCGTGGGCGCTGGCGTGTCCGCCGTCCAGCCCGGCGATCGTGTGGCTTACGCCACCGAACTTGGCGCGTACACCGAAGCGCGCACGATCCGTGCCAATCGCGTGGTCCCGCTGCCGGCGTCAATATCCTTCGAGCAGGCGGCCGCCATGATGCTGCAGGGCATGACGGTGCGCTACCTGTTCCGGGAGACGTTTGCCGTTGGCCCTGGAACGACGCTGCTTTTCCATGCGGCGGCCGGCGGTGTCGGGCTCATCGCCTGCCAATGGGCACGCGCTCTGGGCGCCACCATGATCGGCACCGTCGGCTCGGACGCAAAGGCCAAGCTGGCTCTCGATCATGGCTGCACCCATGTGATCAACTATTCACGCGAAGATTTCGTCGCGCGCGTCGCAGAGATCACCCGGGGGGCGGGGTGTGACATCGTCTACGATTCGATCGGCAAGGATACCTTTCCTCGCTCGCTCGCGTGCCTCAAGCCGCGCGGTCTCTGGGTCAGTTTTGGCAACGCCTCCGGACCCGTGCCGCCGTTTGAACTTTCTCAACTGAAAGGCTCGCTGTTCGCTACGCGGCCGTCTCTCATGGCCTACACGGCGCGAGCGGACGACCTCAAGGCCAACGCCGCCGAGTTGTTTTCAATGGTGGACAGCGGCGCGCTTCGCATTGACGTTCATAAAACCTATCCTCTCGAAGACGCGGCCATCGCCCATCGTGACCTGGAGGCCCGCCGCACGACGGGCTCGACAATTCTCCTGCCATGACCGCATCTCTTGCTCCCGCCACAATCGCTGGAAAGGCACAACATGTCGCTCACGTCGCGGCCTATCGACTTCTATTTCTGGCCGACGCCCAATGGGTTCAAGATCGCAATCGCTCTGGAAGAACTTGGCCTGCCATACGTCATCCATCCCGTTAACATCAATCGCGGCGATCAATTCAAACCGGACTATCTCGCGATCTCGCCCAACAACAAGATGCCGGCCATCGTCGATCCATCCGGTCCGGGTGGCCGGCCGGTCTCCATTTTCGAGTCCGGGGCGATACTCCAGTATCTCTCGAGGAAAACGGGCCGCCTTGGGGGGCGCACCGAACGCGACCGCATCCTCGTTGATCAATGGCTGTTCTGGCAGGTTGGCGGCTTTGGCCCCATGGCCGGCCAGAGCCACCACTTCCGGGTTTACGCCAAAGAGAAGGTCCCCTACGGGATCGAGCGCTACACGAACGAGGTCACGCGCCTTTATGGAGTTCTGGACCGGCAGCTTGCGGGTCGCCAGTATATCGCGGGGCGTTACTCGATCGCTGATATTGCGAGCTATCCCTGGGCGCGCTCCTGGCAGAAGCAGGGGCAGGACATCACGCAGTTTCCCAATGTCGTGGCCTGGATGGAAAGAATGCAAGCCCGGCCCGCCGTGCAGCGCGCCTTGAGCCTGGAACAACGCGTTCAGGGATAGCCTGGGCGAGGACGCACCGGGCCAGCGACCCAAGCCGATTCAGCGTTCAATAAGACGCGCCGGATCGACCGGACTACCCGTGACCCGCTCGAAGACGATTGCCGACAGAACCTTGCTTGGGGAAACTCGCGGCGCGTGTGCATCTGCATCGCGGTCGGTCATGGAATGGCTGGCAGCACCGAGCCGGCTGGGCTCCAACCCCATTAGCCCCGGCGCAGGATCGGCAGCGCAACCGGCGGCCAGTGCAGCGAAAACAATGCTGAAGGCGATCGCAACCGGACGCCCTCGCCGTGCACCAAGCTCAAGTCGCGTATCCGTGGTGGTCATGGGCCTGTTTGTCCCGGCAAATTTCAAGTGGTGTGTCGTTACGGTCTGCTTGGTGATTTACAGTTGGACGAGCACTGCGATCCTCCAGGCACGACTAAGCCCAGCTGCCTGAATGGTGGCTGAACACGTCAAAGACGCCATGTTGAAAACATGGTTAGCGCCTGCTTCCACCGGAGCTAAGATCACACTTCGCCGTGTTTCAAGACTTGACGTTCGCCTCGATCCGGCACGAAGGGGTTTATGCCCATTTACGTTGCGGGCCCGGCGCGAGGCCGACACGAACCCAGCGATTTACCAGATTTAATCCCATGGCTGACAGTCTTGCCTCATCAGCGGACGCCGGAATAAGGCGCTCCTGCCGGCGCCAGGACATGACTTCGCGCCTGCAGAGTAGATCCACGGGTTCAGGGATTGTTGTCACGGAGAAGACGTTATGGCGCGATACGAAATTGCTTCGCATGAAATGGCTGAGTTCGCCGCACAGGGTGGTACGCCCGATGCGCTCTATGAGCTGGGTCTCATGTACTGCACTGGTCGCGAGGTGCCATTGGATCTGGTGCAGGCCCACAAGTGGTTCAACCTTGCCGCACAGCGCGGCAATGACGAAGCCAAGCGCTACCGCTCGGAACTCGCCTCAGAAATGTCGAAGCGGGAAATCTGCGAAGCGCAGCGTCAGGCCCGTCAGTGGCTCGCCCAGCACTGACGCCTCTCAGCAATCGCTGAAGAAGCTCGAAAGGCAGTCCCAGGTTTTCTTGGCTGCCGAGCCGATCTGCTCGCCGGCCTTGCGTGTCGTGGACGCGACGTTGTCGCCGATTTTCTCAATCCCAGACTTGGCGGAATCGGACGCGGCCTGCGCAGCCTCTTCGACTGTCTGCGGAGCCTCGGAGGTCTGTGGTCCTGGTGACGGCTGTCCCACGTCTTTGGCAACGTCAGACCCCACCTCGGCGCCCACCCTGCCGGACCCGGGCTCCGGCGCACCAGTCACGGCGGGAAGCCCAGAGGGCACCTCTGCAGCAGCTTCCGGCACCGACGCCGGCGGGGACTCGATCGCGCGAGCCGCAATTGTATGAATGGCGCCGTCACACCCCACAGCCGAGAAACGCTCGACACTGCACCGGGCGTGACCACCCGATACGGCCAATTCCTTGATGCACGCAATCTGATGGCGCGGGTCTGCCGGAAGCCCACTCGGGCCGCCGGAGATGATACAGCGGTAGACAGCATCAGGCTCGTAACAGGCCACGCAATACTCGCTCGCGCGGGCGCCGGTGGCTCCCACGAGCAGACCGGACGTGAGCAGCACCACCCCGGCCCGACGTGCCGCAACCGGCGCCATGATCTCTTTGAGCATATGAATTGCCGCCATTTGGCCGAAAAGCTGAACTCGTTTACGACCAAAACAAGGCGCGGTTGCGACCCCCGAGCGGTCTTGCCTTAGCCTGCGCCCCTGCATTCGGCCGCGTGTCCGCGGTCGCCCACCGTTCGAGAAGCAGGATAGCTTATCACCCCCGGCAGCCCCGGCTATAGTCGACGTACCACACCAGATGGCGGACGATTCGTGGCAGAACCTGCATCCCCACCCCTGCGCAATGCTCCGGAATATTCCGTGGGCGATCTTTCCCTGGCGATCAAGCGAACGCTGGAGGATGGATTTGCGCA
>CAZZPH010000118.1:0-7851 GCA_964655725.1 uncultured Hyphomicrobium sp. | reverse complement strand
ATGTGATCGTCGCCTCTGGTCATTTCAGCGTGCCGAACGTGCCAGAGTACCCGGGTTTCGACAAGTTCAACGGCCGCGTGCTGCACGCGCACGATTTTCGCGATGCACGGGAGTTCACCGGGAAGGACATCCTCATCATGGGGACGTCCTATTCGGCCGAAGATATCGGCAGCCAGTGCTGGAAGTACGGCGCCAAGTCGATCACCAGCACCTATCGCCGCCAGCCCATGGGCTTCAATTGGCCGGCGAACTGGGAAGAGAAGCCCGGGCTTGAGCGGGTCGATGAGCACAACGCCTATTTTGGTGATGGCACGTCCAAGAAAATCGACGCCATCATTCTGTGCACTGGCTACAAACACCACTTCCCGTTCTTGCCCGATGACCTGCGGCTGAAAACGGCGAACCGGCTGGCGACGGCCGACCTCTACAAAGGCGTGGTCTGGGTTCACAATACGAAACTCTTCTACCTCGGCATGCAGGACCAGTGGTTCACCTTCAACATGTTCGACGCGCAGGCCTGGTGGGTGCGCGACGTGATCCTGGGCCGGATCAAAGTTCCGACCGACAAGGCGGTACTGCTGAAGGACGTCGCCGACCGGGTGGCGGCCGAAGATGCCGGCGAGGATGCGCATGACGCGATCCACTATCAGGGTGACTATGTGAAGGAGTTGATCGCCGAGACGGATTATCCCTCCTTCGACGTGGACGGTGCCTGTGAGGCCTTCTTCGAGTGGAAAGAGCACAAGTATCAGGGCATCATGACGTTCCGCGACAATGCCTATACCTCGGTCATCACCGGCACCAAGGCACCCTTGCACCACACGCCCTGGAAGGATGCGCTGGAGGATTCGATGGAGGCTTACCTTTCAAACAAGTAGCGATGAGCCCATATCAAAACGGGGCCGCGGACATGCCGCCGCCCCGTAGTGCACAGGTGCACCGGCTTAACGGGGAATTGCGGGAGTTGAGAGATGACTGACAGCGTCCTCGTCACGCCCCAGCGTCCCAAGCTCGTCGATCCGGCGTCCGCGTCCTTGGACCCAGGCGTCGAGCGCTACGTTATCAAAGGCGGCGGCTCGGCGGTCTACGCCCTCGAACACGACGACGTGCTCGAGTTGGCACCGTTGGAAGGCGGACAGTGCGTGGAGATCGTCGCGTTCGGCAAGGGCAGTAAGGCCGACCTTGGGGCGCTCGGCCTGCGCGGTACTGGCAAGCCTTCCGGACTCCATCGCATCCTGGAAAGTGACAGCGAGGATGCAACGCGCGTGCGGTTCGGCCTGTTCCGGCGCGGGCTCGACATCGGGCGGGTGCAGGGTGCGCGGCTGTTCGGCACCGACGCGCCGGCCGGTCACTCCATCACACTCCACGCGGCGCGCCCCGTTGTCGCCGTCATCGCCGCACCCGCCGATCCGATGACTGTCTGGGAACAGTCACCACCCGGCGACGTCCTCGTCTTCATCCGGCGCGCCAGCCCCCGCCCCTCCGGCAAACCGCGACTGCCAGAGCCGCTCGCCGAACCGCGTGCCGAGATCTTGATCGATATCGCCAGCGCCCAGTCCTTCGAGGTCTACGAAGGCGAATACATCCAGATCATCGATGTTGACGGCCGCCAATGCTCGGACTTTCTAGCCTTCAATCGGCGCGCCCTCGACAAGGGCCGGATCATGGGTCTCGACTCGACGACGACACGATCCGTCACGGGGACATCGTATCCCAAACCCGGACTCTACTCGAAATTCTTTGACGCCGACCGCAACGCCCTCGTCGAGGTGATCCAGGACACGGTCGGCCGCCATGACACATTCAATCTCGCCTGCACGGCCCGCTACTACGAGGATACGGGCTACTTCGGCCACGCCAACTGCTCCGACAACTTCAACGGCGCGCTGGAGGGCTATCAGGTCGGTCAATACAAAGGTTGGCCGGCGATCAACTTTTTCTACAACACGAACGTCGATGACCATAACAACATCTGGTTCGACGAACCCTGGTCGCGTCCGGGCGACTATGTGCTCCTGCGCGCTCTGACAGACCTTGTTTGTGCCACCTCCTCCTGTCCTGACGACATCGACCCCGCCAATGGCTGGAAACTCACCCCGATCCTTGTCCGGGTATATCCGAAGACCGCCACGTTCAAGCGCGCGATTGGATTCCGCATGACACCTGATGCCCCTTTGCAGCTCACCCGGGAAACCGGCTTCCACGCCCGCATCGCAGCGCTCACCCGCTCGTTCACGGAATACAAGGGCTACTGGCTGCCCACGTCATTCACCCAAGGCGGCGCAATCGACGAGTACTGGGCCTGCCGCGAGCGCGCGGTGATCATGGACCTGAGCCCCCTGCGCAAACTGGAAATACTCGGACCCGATGCGGAGCAATTCTGCCAGGGTCTTTTTCCCCGCGACATTCGAAAACTTGCCGTCGGCCAGATTACCTATTCCGCCATCTGCTACGAGCATGGCGGCATGATCGACGACGGCACCCTGTTCAGGCTGGGAGAGAACAATTTCCGCTGGATCGGCGGCGATGACGCGAGCCTTTTGTGGATCAAAGACCAGGCGGCGAAGTCCGGCGCAAATGTTCTTCTCAAAACCGCGAGCGATCAGATCCACAACGTGGCGGTCCAGGGCCCGAAGTCGCGCGAGATCCTCGCCAAGATTCTTTGGACCCCACCCGGACGGCCAGAAATCGGCGAGCTCGGTCTCTTCCGTTTCACCGTCGGCCGTTTCGGCGGACACAACGGCATTCCCGTACTCGTTTCGCGCACCGGTTACACAGGCGAACTGGGCTACGAGGTTTTCTGCCATCCCAGCGATGCCCCTGCGGTGTGGGACCACATCATGGAGGCTGGAGCACCGCACGGCATCAAACCGTTCGGTTTCGATGCCCTCGACATGGTGCGCATCGAGGCCGGTCTTGTTTTCGGCGGGTTTGAATTCTGCTCCGAAACCGATCCATTCGAGGCCGGGATAAGCTTCTCAGTTCCTGCCAAGAAAGAGGAAGATTACATCGGCAAAGCCGCACTGGAACGCCGCCGGGCTAACCCTGCTCGCAAGCTCGTTGGCCTTCACATCGCTGGCAACGAGAAGCCAGCCCACGGCGATCCGGTGTGCGTGGGACGCGCCACCATCGGCGTGGTGACAAGCGCCATGCGGTCACCCATTCTGAAGAAGACCATCGCATTGGCGCGTGTCGACGTCACCTACGCTGACCTCGGCACCGCTGTCGAGATCGGCAAGCTCGACGGCCACCAGAAGCGCTTGAAAGCTGAGGTCGTGCGCTTCCCATTCTACGATCCTGAGAAAACGCGCGTGCGGATGTGAGATGCACGCCAGAGCGCTGTAAGGACGTTTCAGAATGAAGCCCGTGAGCAAGGATGAGCGCATCGTCGCCAACATTGCAACGGCCCACTTCGAACCGTTCCTCACCGACGGCGCACCCCTTGCGGGCCAAAGCGTGCTCCAACTCGACCGATCGCAGCCCTTGGGTGTGGGATTTCATGTCTACCGCATGGAGCCGGGCGCCGTCTCACAACCCCATGAGCATACCTGCGATGAGCAGTTCCTGATCCTCGACGGTGAGTTGATCGATCACGACGGGACCGTTTATCGCACCGGCGACATGGTGATGTTGCGCAAGGGTTCGCAGCACAGTTCGCACACTGAGACAGGGTGCACGCTGGCTGTGTTCGTTGCCACCGCTGAGCGCAATCTCTAGGCGCCCGCCTCCATCTCACCCCGCTCGGTCTTGGCTACGCTCAATCGAACCGGTCACGCAGGCTCATCCACGCCTCGACGACCGGAACCATGGGCCGCGCCATGAAATGAAATGGAAAAGCCGGAAAACGCAGATCATCGAAGGCCGTCCGCCCATCCGGATCGCCCAGCACCTTGAGCGCCACCTTGTGACCAAAGTACGTGGCGCGCGAAATCCCGGCATTGCCGCAGTAGCCAAGCGCATAGTAAAGCCCATCGCGGGTGCGCCCGATGTGGGGAACATTGTCGTTGGTCATGGCGATCACGCCGTCCCAGGCATGGGTGACGGGCACATCTGCCAGCTCGGGAAAGAAACGGATCATGTCGCGGGCAAGGTGGCGATAGGCGCGCGGCGACGTACCGTCAAAGACCCGGCTGACACGCCCGCCGAAAATAATGCGTGTGTCTTCGGGGGCGCCTCGGAAGTAGGAGAACACCCGTGCCGTGTTGCCGTAGACGCGGTTCTTCGGTAACAGCCGGCGGAAAACGGGCTCGGGCAGCGGCGCGGTCGCGATCATCGCCGAACCTACGGGAACGATGCAGGGGTTCAGCTCGGCGACGATGCGGCCCGCATGCGCATTGGCCGCAACGACGACGTCGCGAGCGCGGATCTCACCTGCATCTGTCGTCAACCGCCAGTCGGTTCCCTCCGCCAGGATGGCCCGCACGTGCGCCTCGCCGATGATCACAACACCGGCCTCGAGCGCCCGCTTCATCAGCCCTTCATGATAGAGGGCGGGATGAATTGTGGCATCGTTCGGCAGAACAGCACCGCCGTGGAAGATCTCTGTCCCGACCTCCGTGTCGAGTTCGGCACGTGGCACCATGTAGCTTTGGAGCCCCGAAAGCTTGCCCAGGATCTCCAGATCGCGCGCCATGCGTTCATAGTGCTCCGGGCGCATGGCGCCGCGAAAGCGCCCGCAGCGCCGGAATTGACAGGCGATGCCTTCACTCGTCACAACGTGTTCGATGTGATCGAGAATGCGAATGCCTTCGCGCAATAACTCACCGACGGCATCCTCACTGCCAAGTCCTGCTAGCTTTGTCAGGCTGAGTTTCTGGATTCCCGTACCGACCTGCCCGCCGTTGCGCGTGCTCGCACCAATCCCAGGGACATCCCGTTCCAACACGACGACCGAGCGGCCGCGGCGCGCCAACGTCAGGGCCGCTGAAAGCCCCGTATAGCCCGATCCGACGATAGCGACATCGGTCCGCGCCGGCAGGCGACTGAAGCCGCCGGTTTTTGCGGTCCGGGGCGCTGCCTCCCACCAGTAAGGGGCAAACTTCAATCCTGCCGCGTCAGAAAAATTGCCCCGCGCCATGTCGATGGCGCGGGGAGGTGGAGCCGCTTCATGAGTTGCCTGGACCATATGCGACCCTGC
This sequence comes from uncultured Hyphomicrobium sp., assembly GCA_964655725.1. Lineage (GTDB taxonomy): Bacteria > Pseudomonadota > Alphaproteobacteria > Rhizobiales > Hyphomicrobiaceae > JAGVSR01. The sequence continues at coordinate 2,714 of CAZZPH010000118.1, read as the reverse complement.
AGCGTGACGTTCTGGCGCCTGGGGAATCGGGTGCTAGAACTTGGCGTAGGCGTTGCGCAGGTCGACGAGCGGGTGGTGCTCTCCCATCTGGAACTTGATCAAGAGTTCGCGCGCCAGCATGTCACGGTCCTGCTGATTGTCAGGCAACTTGATGCCAGCGGGAACCTGCACCCAGCCGTTGACGTTGCGATCGAAGACGGCCGGCCGGCCCTCTTCGTAGCCCATGTGAACGTCCTCCAGCCAATTGAGATCGCTCCAGCCCATGGTCTCGATGTAGGCCTTGAGGAACGGCGTCAACCGCTTGTAGTCGGGCAGCAGGTTGACGTCGTAGCGATAGCCGATGTGCTGGCCGATCAGCTTCTCACGCTCGGTTTCGACGCCGTCGCTCTTGATGAAGTGGTCGACGTCTTCATTGGTCACGGCAATGGCCACAGGCCGTCCTGGCTTAATGTCTGCCATCGGGGCTTCTCCTCAGTAGCGCGTCATGTCGGGGCGGCCCACGGTGTGCTGCGTGCCAGCGAGTGGCACCATCGCCATGGCGGAGGCCTCCATCGTGAGGGCTGCAAGATCCTCCGGTTCCAGCGAGTGGATGTTGGTCTTGCCGCACGCACGCGCCATCATCTGGCATTCCATGGTCAGCGTGTGGAGGAAGTTATAGACCCGCTCGGCTGCCTTGTCGGGATCCAGACGCTTGCGCAGGATCGGGTCCTGCGTCGCCACGCCCACGGGGCAGCGGCCGGTGTGGCAGTGGTAGCAGTACCCGGCAGGCACACCGACTTCGGCCTCGTAGTCGGCCTCAGGGATTGCCTTGTTGCAATTCAAGGCCATGAGCGAAGCATGCCCGATAGCAACTGCGTCTGCGCCAAGAGCCAGTGCCTTGGCAATGTCGGACCCATTGCGGATGCCGCCCGCGTAAATGAGCGAGATCTCGCCGGTCTTGCCGACGTCGTTCAACGCCTTGCGCGCCTGGCGGATGGCCGCCATGCCTGGAACACCGGTGTCCTCGGTGGCCAGATGCGGACCGGCGCCCGTGCTGCCCTCCATTCCGTCGATGTAGATCATGTCCGGGCCGGTCTTGGCGGCCATACGCACGTCGTCGTAGACGCGCGCCGCGCCGAGCTTCAACTGAATCGGGATTTCCCAGTTCGTCGCCTCGCGAACCTCCTCGATCTTCAAGGCCAGATCGTCGGGTCCCAGCCAGTCGGGGTGACGCGCCGGCGAGCGCTGGTCGATACCAGCCGGCAGCGAGCGCATCTCGGCCACCTGATCGGTCACCTTCTGGCCCATCAAGTGCCCGCCCAGACCCACCTTGCAGCCTTGACCGATGAAGAACTCGACCGCATCGGCCAGACGCAGATGGTGCGGGTTAAAGCCATAACGGCTCTGAATGCACTGATAGTACCACTTGGACGAATAGCGCCGCTCGTCGGGGATCATGCCGCCCTCGCCCGAGCACGTCGCTGAACCCGCCATGGTGGCGCCGCGTGCCAGCGCGATCTTGGCCTCATACGACAGAGCGCCAAAGCTCATGCCCGTGATGTAAACGGGAATGTCGAGCACGAGGGGACGTTTCGCCCGCGGACCCAGCACCGTCTTGGTGATGCATTTTTCGCGGTAGCCCTCGATCACAAAGCGCGTCAGCGTTCCTGGCAGAAACGTCAAGTCGTCCCAATGCGGGATCTTCTTGAAGAGCGAGAAACCGCGCATGCGGTAGCGGCCCAACTCCGACTTGATGTGAATATCGTCGATCACCTCGGGCGTGAAAATGCGGCTTTGCCCCAGGAGCTGCGTATTGCGCGCGGGCGGAGTGTAGGCCTCCGCCTCGGTCTGCGCGGGCTTCTTTTGTGGACCCATCGGGTAACTCCTCCTAGAGAATCAGCTTCTTCTCGGTCGGCTCAAGACTGTCGTAGTTCCACAGCTGTTTGCCGGCGACGATCTTCGTCATTTTCTTGAGGTCTTTGGGCGGCTCGATTTCGTAGGCTTTGAGCTTGCGCTCCAGCCAGGACACATCGAGGTCAGTCATTTCGGCCTCAACGGCATCGACCCCCAAGCTGGCGATCTTGCCGCCCACGTAGATCGTGCCGTCATACATACTGTCTCCGAGGTTAGCCCCCGCATCGCCCAGTACGACCATGCGACCGCGCTGCATCATGAAGCCGGAGAACGCCCCCGTGCGGCCACCGATGATGATACTGCCGCCCTTCTGATCGATGCCCGTGCGTGCGCCCACGTCGCCCTTGCAGACGAGATCGCCCCCGCGAATTGCAGCACCGAAACACGAACCCGCGTTCTTCTCGATCACGATGGAACCTGCGAGCATGTTCTCGCCGCACGACCAGCCGACCCGACCCTTGATGTGGACGTTCGGGCCATCGATCAAGCCGCAGCCGAAATACCCCAGCGAGCCCTCGAAGTAGAGCTTCAGGCGGTTCAGGATGCCGACGCCCAGCGAGTGCTTGGCACCGGGATTGCGCACGACGATCGTCCCATTGCCCTCACTCATCAGGCGGCGGATCTCGGCGTTGATGGCGTGCGTTTCCATCTTCGCTGCGTCGAACTCGGCGCGCTTGTTGAAGTCGACCTCGTAGGCCCACGGATAGGTGAAGCGATCGCTTTCGGAACTGACGTCAAAGAATCGCTGCTGCGAGCGGCCGAGCAACACTTCACTGTGCATGCCCTCTGCGCTTGCTTTTTTTAGTTCTGCCATACGCGCA
>CAZZPH010000117.1:0-7875 GCA_964655725.1 uncultured Hyphomicrobium sp. | reverse complement strand
CCCGAACTCCAAGATAAAATGGTCCAAGTCTGGGGAGACGGATCGGGGCAGGGCTAAGATTGGCCTCTGCCCCGCTCTCATTTATAACCCTTGGTTCCCTTGTCGGATTAGATTGGTGGAATGGCATACTGCAGGGACATACTGCAGTGGCATGGTGCCGTGACCGGCCACCCGTGCCCGTCATGATGTCGAGCGTGCGAGCAGCCTTTGCACATCAATACTGTCAGAGCCCGAATTGCCGCTGGCCTGCCGGTCCTCAACGCCTGGCTTTCCATTGCAAGCTCGCATGTCGCCGAGGCGATCGCGCATCAGGGTGTGGACAGCGTCACAATCGATCTGCAACACGGGGCCATCGATTACGCAGCGGCATTTCATATGCTGCAAGCGATCGCGACATCACCGGCAGCCCCGCTGGTGCGCGTGCCGCCGGGCGATTTCGCGCTGATGGGTAAGCTGCTTGATTCGGGGGCTTCAGGCGTTATCTGCCCGATGGTGAATTCCTCCGCCGAGGCCCGCGCATTCGTGGCCGCGTGCCGCTATCCGCCTACCGGGACGCGCTCATTCGGGCCCAATCGCGTGTCGATCCAGGCCGGTCCAGACTATTGGCGCCGTGCCAATGATGAGATTGTGCTGCTCGCACAGGTCGAGACCCGCGCTGCCGTTGCCGCAGCCGGTGACATCATCCACGTGGATGGGCTCGACGGGGTCTATATCGGACCGGCCGATCTGTCGTTGTCGTATGGGCAGCCTCCTTCGATGGTGCCGGCGGACCCGGCCGTGCAGTCCGCGATTGCCGATGTTCGAGACGTCGCGCGCGGAGCCGGGCGAATCGCGGCCATCCATACCGATGGCGCAGCAACGGCGCGCCAGCGATTCCAGGACGGCTTCCAGATCTGCTCACTGCCGACCGATATGCGCCTGCTCATCACCGCCGTGAAGGCCGCCGTGGAGGCCGTGCACCGTTAGCTGGTGGGGCACGACAGTCCAAAATTTATGCGCGCGGCTGCAATGGGCCCTTCCTTCCTGGTGGGCGTTTGACTAGCTTTCCCGGGCTGACGCGACGAGATGTGTCGGTGGCCCTGGAGTACCCCGGCATGCACATACTGGAAACAGTGGCAGGGATTGTGATTGTGGCCCTGGCGATAGCGCTGGCGGCCGGGGTTGTGGACCAGATTATCCCACTGCCAGACGTCGGGATCGGTGCGACCCTTGCGATCGTTCTGGTGGGTGGATTGCTGGCGGCACACGGCCTCGTCCGACGGCGCTTACAGACAGATGGACCGCAAAGTTCTGCACTTCGCTGGCGCGGCAGGACTGGCTGGACGCTCGTTCAGGCTCTGGCGCTCGTGATCGCAGTGCCCGCCTTCGTCGCGCCCCTCAATCTGATCACGATCGCTGGATTCCCACTCGGCTACTACGCCGCCGCTCAGGGCGCGTTGATTGCACTTGCACTCGTGGCGCTGCGCGCGGCACACCGACTCGATTCTCTGGAGGCGGATATCGAGGTGAGCGATCGCGCTGCCATGACGGGGCCGGGGCAGTCTGCCGGTGAAGGGCGGTAACAATGGCCGGACAGTCAAGCGGTGAAGGCGGCACGTCAGCACCGATGGGCGCTTTGACGGGTGCCGGTGTGACGGCGATGGCCGCTGTCGCGGTTCTGGTCGCGCTGGGAAGTTATCTCGGCATCTGGGATGGCATGCACGCCGTCCGTATGCTCATCGGCGTGATGCTGGTGATGCTGGCGGGTGTGGCGATCACGGCGCGGTCGGGTCTCGCGGCCGACCATTTCATGGCGGGTCATGGGATGGGGCCGGTGGCGGCAGCCTTGGCCGGCGTTGCCGTTGTGGCGTTCGCGGTGGCTGGCGTCATGCCAGGTTTGGTCTACCAGCACGGGTTCGATGCGCTGCTGGCTCCGCTCGGTATCGTGTGCGGTCTGGTTCTCATGCTCACGATCGTGGGCCCGGTGATGCATCGCGCCGATGCGGCTACGTTGCCCCACCTGATCGGGATGAGGTTTGGCACTTCTGCGCGGCTCATTGCGGCTGGAGTTGCTGCGACCGGAATGCTGGGTCTGCTCATTGCCGCGATCAGCCTTGCCATCGATGCAGCAACCCGGATCACCGGCCTGTCCCACGACTTGATGTCGATCGCGCTTGCTATTTCAATTCTTAGTATTTGCCTGCCGGCCGGCCTGCGTTCTGTGAGCTGGGCCGGGGTCATCGTGGCACTCCTGGTGGGGCTTTCCGCACTGCTGGTTCTCGCCATTCTGTCATATGGCCTGCTGCAGAATCCGCTGGCTCATATTGCCTACGGGGCGGCCCTCCGTGATCTTGCCGCGCGCGAGGTGGATCTCATCGAGGCGGGTCGCGTCGATTTCGGATTGTTCAAATCGTTTGTGCGCGAGTTCTTGAACGTCGACGCCCTGAATTGGGGTCTCATCGCACTGGTGATCGCAGCGGCAGTCGCCGTCCTTCCGCCACTGATCTCGGTGACGCAACTCGTTGCCCGACCCTCGCAGTCGCGGTCGGCGCTGGCGTATCTGATTGTGGCCCTCGTCGTTCTTATGACGGCAGTGCCGGCCGTAGCCGCGCTGATGCGTCTGGAAGTCTACCGCGCGGTGGAGAGTTCGCAGAGGCTGCCGGAGCTTCCCCGGTGGGTCAGAGCGGCTTCGCAATTGGATGCGGTCCGGATTCATGGCGTCTCTTCGGGAATGTTGGAGTATGCGGCATCCGCCCTGCGTGAGGGTGCCGCATCAGCGGCGGACGTCGCAGACTACATCGCAAGGAACGATCGTCCGGCTGCTGCAGCGTGGCTGCGCCTGGACGCCTCAGTTCACGACGCCGTGTTGCGTGTGGCCCGCGGACTTCCCATCGGTTCGGAGCCGGACGATGTGTGGCGGAAGTTTCAGGACGGCGTCGTGCCAGTCGCGGCAGAAGCGAGGGGGGCTGAGCCGCAACCGCTCGCATTGGGGGCGATCACACTCTCCCATGACGGTGGCATCGTAGCTTTGACGCGGGCGTCGGGCCTGCCGATCGCGCTGGCTGGTTTGCTGGCTGCGGCGGTACTGGGCGCGGCGGTTGTGGGTGCGGCCGCCCTGACTTCCTCGATCGCCGCCGTTGCTGTGACGGCGCTGCGGCCTGGCGCGGCGCATGGCGCATCGGCCACGGTGATGTGGCAACGGGGCGTAACCGTGGCCATTGCCGGGGCGGCGGCCGCCGCCGCGCAATTGTGGACCTTGCCGAAAGATCTGCTGCTGGTCGGTGCGCTGTCACTGCTGGCTGCGGGACTGTTTCCAGCGGTGCTGCTCACGATCTGGTGGAAGCGGACGAGTGCTGCAGGGTGCATCGCTTCGATGCTCGCCGGCATGGCGGCGGGTGGCTACTATTTCGCCGGGTCGACATTCTATCCCGTCACATTCTATGACACCTGGCACCAGCTTTCGAGTGCCGGGCCGGCTGCCTATGCGGACTACGAGGAGGCCAAGGAGGCTTGGCTTTTGACAGAGGGTGAGGAGCGGTCTGCGGGCTACGATGAGCTTGCGTCTCGCACAGCGGGCGCCTTGTGGAGCCCGGGGCTTGCGAACTGGTTCGGCGTTGCACCCGCTGCCAATGCTGTCATCGCCATTCCAATCGCTCTGCTGGTTGCCATGTTGATCAGCCTGTTGACGCCCGCTCGCCGCGCTGGTGGCGATGATGTGATGGCGCGGATGCACCACGCGCGCTCACTGTCGAGCGCTGGCGGCGAGGCCGCTAAGGTGCCATGAGCGACAAGATCTATGATCTTCTCGTGATCGGTGGCGGGATCAACGGTGTCGCCGTTGCCGCGGATGCGGCAGGCCGTGGTCTCAGCACGGTACTTGTGGAGAAGGGTGATCTGGGCGGGGCGACGTCGTCGGCAAGTTCCAAGCTTATTCATGGCGGACTGCGCTATCTGGAGCACCTCGAATTCCGGCTGGTGCGCGAAGCGCTCGCAGAGCGCGAGGTGCTGCTGAGGCGAGCCCCGCACATCGTGTGGCCACTGCGCTTTATCCTCCCCCACGCGGCGGGTATGCGCTCGAGGGCTCTGATCAGGACCGGATTGTTTCTTTACGATCACCTCTCACGCCGGACAAAAATTCCAGGCTCCCATGCGGTGGACCTGGGTCGAGAGGCGATCGGCCCCGCACTCCAGGGAGCCTACCGCAGTGGCTGGTGCTATTGGGATTGCTGGGTCGATGACTCCCGGCTCGTGACACTGACGGCACGACTGGCGGCTGAGCGGGGGGCCCTCATCCTGACGCGCACGCAGGCTACGGGGCTGCGCCGTGGAGAGGGGTCCTGGACGGTCGCGGTGCGTTCGCCTTCGGGCGAGCGCCAGGTGAGGGTGCGGGTCATTGTCAACGCGGCAGGACCTTGGGCCGGCTTCGTGGGCGGGCTTGTCCAGGCCGAACAGCCAGAAAAACTTCAGACGCGGGTGCGTCTGGTCAAAGGCAGCCACATCGTGGTGCCGCGCATCAGCACAAGCGAGGACGCCCTCATCCTCCAAAGCCCGGATGGACGGGTTATTTTCGTACTACCCTTCGAGGAACGGTTCAGTCTCATCGGCACGACGGATGTTCCAGTGGAGGGAGATCCGGGTGAAGTCTCATGCTCCCCCGAGGAGCGGGACTATCTCATCGAAGCGGTGAACCGATTTCTCGCCGTGCCTCTGAGCGCAGGTGATGTTGTGTGGAGCTTTGCGGGTGTGAGGCCACTCCAGAACGACGGTGGGGACGGCGCGCCATCTTCTCTGAGCCGTGACTACAACATCGAACTTGAAGGTACAGGTGCGGGCCATGTGTTGCTGACCATCATCGGTGGAAAGGTGACGACCCATCGGCGTCTGGCGGAAACTGTGATGGATCGCCTGAGATGTTCGTTGCCCCATATGGGCGCGCCATGGACAGCGCAAAGTCTGCTACCCGGCGGAGACATACCGAAGGGCGATCTTCCAAAGTTCGTTTTGTCGTTGCAGCAGAGCTACCCGCTCCTGCCTGCAGGCTTGATCGCACAACTTGCGCGACGTCATGGAACGAATGCCGCCGAGATACTTGGCGACGCGCGTGAGCTTGCGGATTTGGGTGAGGAGTTCTGCGGTGGCTTGACGGAGCGCGAAGTCATCTACCTCGCCCGGCACGAATGGGCGCAGACGCCGGAGGATGTGCTGTGGCGACGGACGAAAGCGGGTCTGGCCTTGCCCAGTGCCGCGTCCCGCGCGCGGGTCGAGACCCAAATTCAGCGCGTCATCGACCAATCGCGGGACAACGCGTAGCTGCAACCTCAGTCTAAATTTTTTCTTGGATATGTTTGGCAGCAGGAGGCGATTCAGTGCAGGGGCAAGCTTTCGTGAGCAATTGCTCGCGGGCTTATTCGATTTCTTGCAGTATTTGACGCGACGATTTCTTAATATACTGTAGTTTCTCACAGATTTGTCCATTGGTGTATTCGATTTAGCCCAAGTGATGGTCCATTCCGACGCATTATATGCTTGATATTAACCATAAACAGAAACTCTTGATATAAAACAATTCCACGATCTTGTAAGTCTGCCGCCGCAAATAGTTGTCGTGACTTAGGCGGCGAATGCGATGCGCCAACGAGTGGATCACATGCTCGGGCATCGCTGACGCCATGTGGGTGGGAGTACAAGATCATGAGCACAGTTGAGCTGGCGCCTTCGCGCGCGCAGCGCCGTTCCCTGGCGTCGACGTTGCACATGCGCGGACACGCGCTTGGTGTGGTCATGCTGATGGCCATCTTTTCAACCGTCGTTTTTGCGTCGTCCGCTGAGGCACGCCCGACCGGCTGGCTTAGCCCGTCCGAGCTTCAAGCTGGTGGCGGGCAGGCGTGGTCAGGCTACGGAGAAAGCGGTTACGTTGCGCGTCCGTCCAAGTCGAAGAGGGCTGCGAAAAACAAGACCGGTTCGGCATCGGCGGCCAAAAAGGCTGTGTCCGGCCCGAAAAAATCCAAGGCTGCAAAGGCCAAATCAAAAGCGCTCACCAATTATGCGGCCAGCTACGGACAAACCCCTGCCACACGGAAGGCCAAGGGGAAGAAGTATGCCGCCCTTGACACCAAGGCGATGGTGGATACAGCGCCCGCAAAAAGCCTGTCAGGGGGCAGTGGCGTCAGGTGGGTCGCACCCGCCGGCTGCCTCAACGGCGCGCTGAAAAGCGTCGTGGCGCAGGTCGCAGCCAACTACGGGCATGTGACGGTCAGCTCGACCTGCCGCAGCCGCAAACGAAACGCCTCGGTGGGCGGGGCGAAGAAGTCCCATCATCTCACAGGTAATGCCGTCGACTTCCGTGTGCGTGGCAATGTGAAGGGGGCCTATGCGTTCCTGAGCGGTCACGGCAGCGTCGGTGGCTTCAAGCACTATGGCGGCGGACTGTTCCACATCGATACCGGGCCCCGCCGGCGCTGGTAGGTATGAGAGGCGAGCCCTTCAGGCTGATCTCGATACATCACGGCCGGCTTTGCCATCCGCCGCGCTTGTGAGCAACGGCGCTGTGGAGAAGCAGGACCGGGACCAGACCTGCAACAACAATGGCGAGCGCGCCTGCGGAGGCGCGCTCGAACTGTTCCAGAGCGGTCAGTGCATAGACGTGGGTGGCCAGCGTTTCGAAGTTGAAAGGCCGCAGCAGCAGCGTGGCCGGCAGTTCCTTCATTGTGTCGACGAAGACGAGGAGCGCAGCCGCGCCAAGTGCGGGGAGGAGAAGCGGGAAATGCACGCGGCCGAGTGCGGCCAGGGGCGTTGCTCCGAGTGTGCGGGCGGCCGCGTCCAGGTTGGGTGATATTTTCTGCATCCCCGCTTCCAGGCTGCCAAGCGCCACAGCCAAGAAGCGTACCACGAGCGCGAAGGCCAACGCGAGAAGCGTGCCTGACAGAATAAGGCCGGTCGAGACCTGCATGGTCTGCCGGCTCAGCGCATCGATCGCGTTGTCGAAGGCAGCAAATGGGATCAGCACGCCAATCGCAAGCACCGTTCCGGGCACGGCATACCCAAGGCCCGATACCCGGACGGCCGTGTTGACGAAGCGATCGCCTGCAATACGACCGGCATAGGCAAGAACAAGAGCAAGGACGACGGCAGCCACGGCCACAACAGCTGACACCATCGTGCTGTTGAAAGCCGCTTGAAGGAAACCATCGGCCAGAAATTCTCCAGCATGGGCCCAGGCATTCGATACGAGCATCGTCACAGGCAGTGCAAATCCAAACACAACCGGCAGACCGCACACGAGCGCGGCCGCATAGCCTCGCCACCCCCTGATATCCTGGAAGGGAATTGCCCGGTAGCGCCCAGTCGTATGATGAAATCGGCTGCCGCGGCGTGCCAAGCGCTCCAGACTGAGGACAAGTGCGACGGCGATGAGCGCCAGCATGGCAATCTGTGCCGCGCCTGGAAGACTGGAGCGCTGCAGCCATGTGGCGTAGATGCTGGCCGATAGGGTCTCCACACCGAGATATTGCACGGCGCCCAGGTCGTTCAGTGTTTCCATAATGACGAGCGCGGTGCCCGCGGCCAGGGCGGGGCGTGCGAGAGGCAATGCGACGCGCCAGAACGTGCCAAGCGGAGATTGGCCCAGCGTGCGGGCGACTTCGAGCACGCAAACCGACTGCTGCACGAAGCTGGCCCGCGCAGCGAGGTAGACATACGGATAGAGCACCGCCGACATGATGATCACGGCGCCGCCCGGGGAGCGGATGTCAGGGAAGTAGTAGTCGCGCGCCGTGGCAAAGCCGCCTGCATCGCGCACAAAGGTCTGGATCGCACCGCCGTAGTCCAGGATCTCGACGTAGCAGTAGGCGACGATGTAGGTGGGGATCGCAAGAGGCAAGACGAGCAGGCGGTCAA
>CAZZPH010000116.1:7188-7937 GCA_964655725.1 uncultured Hyphomicrobium sp. | reverse complement strand
GGCCACCGCATCCGCAAACGGCCCGGCCAGACCATCTTTGAGCAGTTCCTGCAGCGCCGCGAGGCCCTGTGATTCGAGGTCCATGGTGCGCAGCGCCGAATCGACGGCCCGCGAACCGGCGCTGCGCCCGCCGGCAATGCTCACCAATCTTCGCTTTGACTGGGCCATCCTGAGTCCTGGCTGGGTCCTGATCGCTATCGGCATGGCGGCCCTTGCGGGTCCACCTATCCCATCAGTGTCTATCAGACGCGCGACCGGCCTCCAACGCCTCCACGCATCCCTCCCCAGTCCATTCGGTCCTTTTGCGCCGCGGCGATCCGCGAACCGGCGAATCTGCAAAGCGGCCCACAGCCCCCCTCATTAAACGCCCGTTAACCGCGACTTTCTACGGTGGAACTCGTCGTGTGCGTTGCAACCGGTCCGATCTCAAGCCGCAGGCGCCACGTGCACGCCACCTCACCCGCAACCTTGAAAGTCCTTGTCGTAGTCGCCGGCCTTGCCCTGGCGCTGCCCGCCGCTGGCCATGCCCAGGAACCCCAGGGCGGCGCAACCCGGGCAGGCTCTGCCACGCTGCCGGGCCAACCCGGCCGGGCGCCGTCCGCAGCCCAGGGTTCAGCGCCATTCGAGGATCTGGCCGACCCCGTCGCCGCCGACGGCATTCCGCCTGCGATACCGGCAACAGACCCCACCGCCGATCCCGACGATCCGTTTGCCGACGAGGACGAGCCCGGCCCGCGACTAGGCCAGCG
>CAZZPH010000116.1:0-7178 GCA_964655725.1 uncultured Hyphomicrobium sp. | reverse complement strand
CGACGTGGGCGAGCCGGCAGGCCCCGCCGACGGCATCGACGCGACAACCATCGATACGCGCCCCGACGAGGACGTCCAGCTGTTCCAATCACCGGACGAGACGGCCGACCCCCTCCTGTTCCAGATCGAGGACATCGAACCGCGCCTCACAGACCGGCGTCCGCGCCGCCTGTTCGAAAGTGAGCCCTATGACCCGATCGGCATCCGCATCGGCAGCTTCGTCTATTTCCCTGAGACCGAGGTCGCGGGCGCGGCAACCTCGAACGTACGCCGCCAGACCCCGGCCGACAGCGACGTGGCCGCTGAAATCCGCACCGACAGCCGCCTCGTGTCCGACTGGAAGCAGCACGCCGTCGAACTCAGAACGACGAGCTTCACGACGTTCCATAACGCCTTCCCCGGCGAGGATGATCGCGCATGGGGCATCGAAGGGCGTGGCCGTCTCGACGTCACCCGGCGCACCAATCTGCAAGGTCAGCTCTCCCACGACGTTGCCCAGGAAGGCCGGTCCGCCATTGACGCGAACCTGACGGGCGATCGCGCCGAGGTCGTCACGCAGCGGGCGGCCCTGACCTTGAACCACCGCTTCAACCGTCTCTCGATCCAGTTGCGCGGCGCCCTCGACGATCTCGACTTCGGAGAGGTGCGCGACACCACGGGCGCGATCTCCACGAGCAACGACGACCGCGACACGACGGCGGCGACACAGGCCGCGCGGGCAACGTGGGAGTTCAAGCCGACATTCTCTGTGTTCGGCGAGGTGGAGACCAACCAGCGCGACTACAAGACAGCCGCACTTTCGGACGGTCTCATCCGGGACAGCGATGGCCAGCGCTACCGCCTCGGCATCGATTTCGGCTCGACCAGCCAGATCCTGCGCGGCGAGGTCTCGTTGGGTTGGGGCCAGCAGATCCCCGTCGCCGCCGGCCTCGAGACGATCGACGGCATCCTGATCGACGCCAACCTCGCCTGGCGCCTCAGCGCACCGACCACCCTGCTCTTCACCGCGCGCTCGGACATCTTCGATAGCACGACGGCCAACTCCGCTGGCGTCATGTCGCGCCAGATCGGCGTGGAGGCGCGTCATGCGTTCCGGCGCCACCTGATCGCGACCGCCGGGATCAGCTTCACCGACCTCGACTACGAACAGATCACCCTCGAGGAGCAGGAATTGCGCGCCGCACTCGGGCTTGAATACTTCCTCAACCGGGAGTGGGTCCTTTTTGGACGCTACGAGCATATCGATTACGCCTCCAGCGAGGCTGGCGGCGACTGGTCGAGTAACGACGTCCGGCTCGGGGTGCGCTGGCGGCGCTGAGCGCGGGCCCCTGCCTCAGAAACGAAATCAGCCGCCGGGCAAACCCGGCGGCTGTCAGATCCCAATCTCAAACCGGATCGGGTCAGCTACTTCGCAGCGGCTTTCTTGCTGGCGACTTCGGCGGCCGAAACCTCGCCGGCGGCGACCAGGGCGTTGACGCAGCGCTTGGAGAGCTGAAGGCCATGAGAGCGCATGCACTGGCGCACGGCCGGGCTCGAGGGTGAATGCTGGCTGCAGAACGAGAAGTAGTCGCCGGCGCAGGCCATCTTGACACGGGCGCTGACGGCGGCCGCATCGGAGGTGTCGGTTGCCAGGGCGCCAAAGGCGAGAATGGCGGTTACGGCGGCGCGGGCTGTCAGAAGTGTTGTGATCGGGGTCATGGCTTGTCTCCTGTCCGTAGAGCTTGGGATCGGTTGCTCGATGACAGCGACTATGCGCGCGTCGGCCCGGCCACGCTGTTCCGGACGTAACTCTCCTCCGACATAGATAATTTTTTCTTGCCGCCGCGTGGGGTCAAGCCAAGTGGGGTCAGACCCCTCCTTAGGGGTCTGACCCCGTTCGGGTCCCTAAGGAGGGGTCTGACCCCGTTCGGGTCCGTTCTTAGACCCCGTTCAGGTCTCCGTTCAGGTCTCCTGTGAGGCAGACCGCCGGACCTGGCCTTACCGGTACGTGATCACACGAGCGGATGGCCAGACCACCCGATAGCCGAATTCCAGAACCTGCTCCTGATCCGGCTCGACGTTGAAGTCCCAGGCCAGGATGCCGCGTTTGTCCTCGACGTTCGTGACGGTGGGCGGTGTCTTGCCCGTCAACTCGACCTTGATGTCCTGGTTGTTGGAGACGGGCACCTGATCGATCACCGTCACGGGCATGGCGCGTTCATGAAGGTTCTTAATCGTCAGCTTGAAGTTGCGCACATCGGTCCGCGAGGTCGAGATCAGGCCCGTCTCGCCCCGTTTCTCCTCCAGCGTCGCATGCTTCACGCGCACCAGATCGTCGATGCCAAACCCAAGCTGATGCTCCTCGCCCGGGGACAGCAAGGGAAGTGCGCCGGCACCCACGAACGTGCCATCGCGGAAAAGGGACAGAGGACCCGGCAGAAGGGGGGTCCCCGCCGGAAGGACCATCTGCGCGTAGAGGTAAGCATTGGCATCGACCCTTGGCACCGTCCTGATGCTGAGTTTAGGCTCGAGGGTTTCGCTCAGGAGCTGAACACGTTTGGGCTCGTTGGTGTTGGCAACGCCACTGCGCCCTGCGACCGCAAACGTCGCCTGGAACGGCGCGACGGCAACATCGGCCTGCCGCTCGGCGACGACGGCAGCCACGACGGCCGCTTCCGCTTCGGCATAGTCCGCCCCGCTCAACTCCATCTCATCGGAGGGTCTCATAGTCCGTTTCAGCACCGCTCCGTCCATCTGCGGGGCGGGAGCCGTTGCCATCGGCCGCATTTCAGGAGGCAGCTCGAAGTCGACCGTCACAGGTCTGAGGTCGGGAATGGATGCGGACGCGTTGGGCCGTGTGGTGGAGAGCGACAAGGCTACGTTGTCCCAGGCTTCGCCGGTGCTCTGGCGGATCTCCGCGCGGCGCACCAGAACGAGGGCCGGGCTCGACGTCTTATCGCCCGTGGCAAGACGGGCGTCGTACAGTGGTGTCCACGACGCATTGCGCACCTGGTAGCGCAGCACCAGATCGGCCTCCAGCGGCGCCATGGCCTCGACGTGAACACTGACTTCGGTGCGCTCCACCTCTTCGGGTGCGATGCTGTTGAGCCGGCGCTCCAGGTCCTCGATCTGGCGATCGAGCGCGCGGACCTTCACCTGGGCGTCGAGCGCGTTACGCTGTGCCTGGGCACTGCCGCTGGCGATCATGGCAAGGACGCTAGTCCAGTCTTCCTGGCGCTCGACGCCCTGCGGTGCGGGCGGACGGACGGGGAGCTGGGCAAGATTGGAGATCAGCAGTCTTTGTGTCTCCGCCGCCTGAAGCTCGGACTCCGGTACGCTGCGCTCGTCTCGCAGTCGTTCGATCTCATCCTCGATCCGGCGGCGCTCACTCTCAGATGCCAGCGCGTCAGTCCGCGGCACCATCAGGCGGCGGCTATCGACGGAGCCGATCTCTAGCTTGCCGGTGGCTAAGCCTTCGACGCGGATCGAACTGGCGATGGCGTCCGCGGGCAGGTCGGACAGAATGACGGTGTGGCTTCCCTTCGGTAACGTGACCTTCGCGATACGGCTCACCTCCGCCCCGGTCGGAAAGACGGTGACGGCATCGGCGCGCGAGGTGGCCGGGATCTCGTCGGCTCTGAGCGGCGCGATGGAAAGAGGGCCAGCCAGTCCTGCGAGTACGGCCGCGGTGATGATGGGGCGCATGGTGGTTCCCTGGGTTGTACGGGTGGCAACGAGCGTCACTGGCAGATTAGACGCCCGCACCCGCCGAAAGCTTTGGGGAAGAGAGGCTTTGGGGCGACAAGGCGTCCGAATTATGGCCTGGAACTCGCCCCGCCGGCCGCCAGATTCGAGTGATGATCCCGTTCGCGTCGCACAGGCACCGACCCCCACGACGCAAAACAGGGCGGCACCTTGAGGTGCCGCCCCGCCGACGCGCGACCGAAGCTTTGTGAGCTCAGTTGAGGTTCAAACGCACACCGGTGCGGAACTGATGCTGGTTGATGTCCTTGACCTCGACCACGCTTGTCCCCGTCAGGGTGTCCGCGGCGAGCGTCAGGTCGGCATTCTGCCAGAGATAGCGGTAGCTCGTGTCGATCCAGACGTCCTCGGTGACGGCATAGGTGAAGCCGGCCATCGCAGCGGCCGCCAGATCCCAGCGCTGCTTGTTCTGTGTCGTCTCAACGACATTTGCCGGACAGGTGTGGTTCGGCGCCGGCGGGTTAAGGCACCGGGCCGTTTCGGATGCCGTGCGCTCCAATTGACGGTACGTCACGCCGATGCCCGCACCAATGTAGGGCGTGAATCGCGAACCGTTCTGGAAGTCGTAGTAGAAGTTGAGCATGCCCAGATCCTGCTCGAACTTTACCCGTTCCTGGCGGGTCACATTGTATGAGCCCGTCGCAGGGTCGTGAGGAGTGACGTCAACATTGAACGTCGTGTTCGTCGCCGTGAGATTGGCGCGGGAATAAAGGTCGACCGCGAGTTCCACGCGCACCGAAGGCGTGATGTAGCGCCCGAAGCCGAGGCTACCGAACTCCATCGCCTCGATGCTGCCGTTCATCCCCATCGGCGTGCCCACTTCGTCCACGGAGCTGCCGCTCATCCACGACGCGCCGACATCGACACGCACGTAATAGTCGGGCTGGTAGACCTCGACGGGAATGGGAGCTGGCACCGGCACTGCGGCACCGGGCATCTTGATGCCCGTATAGATCACGTCGCCGCCAGCCGCCGCCGGTCCGGCGATCACCGAAACGAGGAGGAGTGCGAGCGGGAGGCTTTGAAGCTTCGCAGTCATGGTCGTCGATCCCCTGTGTTGGAGAGCGCCTCACGCGGCCCTCCTCGAAGTCGTCACACGTCAACGGACGATGCCGCATGGCCGGGGGATCGGGTTCGCCGTCGCGACATCCCTGGGCTTCAGGCCTTCCACGAAGGCCACAGCCGAACGCATACAGGGAGCAAGGAAGTTCGGGTCGTCAAATCCGGGAACCGCCGGCCCGCAAACGAGGGGCCTCGTCCGGTCTGCCGGGCCAAGCCATCACGCCCGCCCCGACAGTCTTCATCTCACGGACGAGGCCGAGGCCCCGCCCAAAACTCTCAACGCTCTGCGCATCAGCGAATGTCGTAGCGCAGGCCCACACGGAACTCGTGTCCGTGGATTTTCTCAACCGTCGGATCGTCAGCGATGCTATCGCCGTTGGCGATGACAGCGCCCGTCTCGACGTCGCCGAGATAGAGGAAGCGATAGCCCACATCGAGGTGGAGGCCGCGCCCGCTGTCGACCACCATCGGGCCGTCATTGGTGCCGCCCACAACCGACTGTCCGCCGCGCAGGAGCGTGGTAAAGCCCGCCATCAGCGCGCCCGCAACGTGCGTTTCGCTGCCCTTCTCGATGATGCCGTCGCAACCGCAATCGCCCGAGACCGTGCCAGCCGTCGCCGTGTTGTGCGTCACGCCCAGGCCAACGCCGACATAAGGATTGAAGCGGCCGCCGCGGTTGAAATCATAGTAGAGGTTGAACAGCACGACGTCGCTTTCGATGCCGAACATGCGCACGCCGTTGAAGTCGTCGGGATGGCCGCGCAGCGTGCCTTGGGCATCGGCTTCGAAGCGGTGGTCATAGGTCACGTCGCCGCGAATGGTGGGCGTAAAGTAGCGCCCGATGCCGCCACCCAGCGTCCAGGTGTTGTCGATGTCGGTGTCGAACAGCGTATAGATGCCCGCCTCGGTCATGTCGGGCTCGTCGTGGGCGGCGTAGCCACCGTCGATGCGCACGTACCACGACGGGCCCACCGGCATGGGCGACGCATAGTGATCCTTGACGCTGCCGCCGCCGCCATAAAGATCGGCAGAGCTGGCTGCCGTTGCACTTGCCAGGACAAGCGCGCCGCCGATCAGCACCGATTTCAGCATGGTGGTCATGTCGATCCCTTTCACCTGGAACCCTCGTAGGCACGGCCTGATTCGACCGGGTACGGTTCGTTCTCGGGAGGGACTGTGACCGATAAGGCTTAAAGGACGCTTAATCGCCGTCGCAAAACGGGACGCCGCGGCGCTCCGCAATCGTCAAGGCGGCGTTAACGGCGGCACTCAGGCGGCTTGGGCAGCCGTCTTCACCGCATCCACGATATCGCCCACGATGCGATGGACCAGTTGCTCGTCGTCGCCTTCCGCCATGACCCGGATGACGGGCTCGGTTCCCGACGGACGAATGACCAGACGACCCTTGTCGCCCAGCATCTTCGTGGCCCCGTCGATCGCCTTGCGCACGCGCGCATCCTCCAGCGGACGGCCATTGGCGTAGCGCACGTTCTGGAGAACCTGCGGCAACGGCGTGAAACGGGCGCAGACTTCCGATACGGGCTTACCCGTCGCCACGACGCAGGCCAGAACCTGCAGCGCCGACACCAGACCATCGCCGGTCGTTGTAAAGTCCGACAGGACAATGTGCCCGGACTGCTCGCCCCCGACGTTATAGCCATGCTTGCGCATATGCTCCACGACGTAGCGATCCCCCACGGGGGTGCGAACAAGACCCAGCCCCTGGCCTTTCAGATAGCGCTCCAGACCCAGGTTGCTCATCACCGTGGCGACGACACCGCCGGCTGCGAGTTTCCCCCGCCGATGCCAGCTTTCAGCGATGACCGCCATGAGCTGGTCTCCATCGACGATCTGTCCTTTCTCGTCGATGATCACCACGCGATCTGCGTCGCCATCGAGGGCAATTCCGATATCCGCGCGAAACTCCTTGACCTTCTCGACGAGCAGTTCAGGCGCTGTGGACCCGCACTTGTGATTGATGTTGCGGCCGTTGGGCTCCACGCCGATGCGGATCACTTCCGCACCCAATTCCCACAGCGCCTCGGGCGCCACCTTGTAGGCAGCACCGTTCGCACAATCGATGACGATGCGCAGCCCGCTGAGTTTGAGGTTTTTAGGCAGTGTGCGCTTGGCAAACTCGATGTAGCGCTCCTGGGCGCTCTCGACGCGTGTCGCGCGGCCGATCCGGTCGGCGCTGACAAGGAGTGACCTTGTATCGGAATCGATGAGCGTCTCGATCTCGCGTTCCATGTCGTCGGACAGCTTGTAGCCGTCGGGATCGAACAGCTTGATGCCGTTGTCGTCGAAACGATTGTGGGACGCGGAGATCATCACGCCGAGATCGGCGCGCAGCGAGCGCGTCAGCATGGCGACGG
>CAZZPH010000115.1:0-7960 GCA_964655725.1 uncultured Hyphomicrobium sp. | reverse complement strand
CCGGCATCAAGTGTCCATGACCTATGCGTGCCTTCAGCTGTCCTATTCTCCGACATGCAAGCGGAGGATGGGGAATGGAAACAATCGATGCTCGGAAGTTGAGTCGTGAGGCGCTGCATGAACGGCACCGCCTGATCATGCGTGCGTTCAAGCGCGGCCAGAGCAAGGCCGAGATCAGTCGGCAGTTGGGGGTCAGTTACTCTGCGGTGTGCACGACGATCTGGCGCTGCGAGCGCGAGGGAGCGAGCACGCTGGCGCCGAAGCAACGAGGTCGTCGCGATGGCACTGGGCGTCGCCTGAGCGACGAGCAGTCTACGCAGGTGCGTCGCTTGATCTGCGAGACGCGGCCCGAGCAGCTGACGATGAGCTTCGCCCTGTGGTCGCGCGCTGCGGTGATGGCAGTGGTTTCGGCATTGACTGATTCAGTGATCTGGCTGGGGATGATGCAATAAGCACGACTTGCCCCCTTGCCTTTGACCCCTTGTCTCTCCCGGCCCACCACCGCCGCACACTCTGGCCCGACTTCGCGAGGTTGCGGTCTCGAGGAGAAAACAGGCAACGAGACCACCCACCACCCGAGGTGAAAGGCGCGAAACTCAAGGATACCTGCGGCAAGGCCTGGAATCCTCGCCACCCTTGGCCCGGGATACCCTCAATCCCGGATCGGAATGGGGGGTATTCTCTTTCTGCTGCGCTCATTCTACTGACCTCGTTCTACGTATCTCGCGAGGAAGGAGTGGTTCTGCAATGAGAGACAAGAGGCGGAAGCAAGGCGTCCGAGGTCGCGCGTACCGGACGCTCCTGGTCGCGGGTCTGGTGCTTGGCGGTCCGGTGTCCGACGTGGCCCAGGCCGAGCCGACCGTTCCCGATTCGTTGGGTATCTATCTCGCGCGAGAGATGGAAGAGCGTCGCATCCCGGGGCTCGCGGTGGCCATTGCCAGGTCCGGTGTGATCCTTGACGCCCGTGGGCTGGGACTCGCATCCATTCAGAGCGATGCGCCCGTGACTCCTCGAACGACCTTCTCGCTGGCGTCCATCACGAAGCCGTTCACTGCAGCAGGGATCATGATGCTCGTGGAGGAAGGGCGAATCGATCTGGACGCGTCGATAGGAAAATATCTATCCGATCTGCCCGACGAGTGGCGGCAGATCACGACCCGCCATCTCCTGACGCATACCAGCGGCCTTCCCGGCCTTGGGCAAGGCTTCAAGGGATTCGAGGTGACCCCTCTGACAGTCACTACGGAAGCGCAGCTCGAAGCGGCCTTCGCAGACTCGATCGACTTCCAGCCTGGCGAACGATATCAGTACAGCGACGTCGGCTACTTCATTCTCGGTGTCATCACGGAACGGGTCAGCGGCGAACCTTGGCGCGAGTTCATCAAGAACCGTATCTTCACTCCACTGGAAATGGTCGACAGTTACGTCCTCGATCAATGGAAGGTTCGCCGAAACGAGGCCCGCGGATACGGCCTCCGGGACGACGAGCTGGTGAACGACCGGCGTGTCTATCATGTAGCCACTCCTTCCTATCAGGGGATCTTCT
This sequence comes from uncultured Hyphomicrobium sp., assembly GCA_964655725.1. Lineage (GTDB taxonomy): Bacteria > Pseudomonadota > Alphaproteobacteria > Rhizobiales > Hyphomicrobiaceae > JAGVSR01. The sequence goes on along the minus strand of CAZZPH010000115.1, from coordinate 6,414 downwards.
CGAACGTGCTGGACCTCATCAGATGGGATGCGGCGCTTTCCTCCGGTGCCCTGCTGAGCAACGAAAGTCTGGACCAGATGTGGCAGCATGCTCGGCTCAACGACGGGAGTCTTCACCCGTACGGATTCGGCTGGCAGGTCTGGCGCCAGGGGAAGCACCGGATTCAGCGCCACACGGGGGCTACCGGGACCGAGATCGTGCGCCTGCCGGACGATTCGCTCACGATCGTGGTCCTGACGAATCTCGGTTCGGGTTACGACAAGGTAGACGCCTGGGGTATCGCCCTGGATATCGCCGCGATGATGGTCCCTGATCTTCGAGATCCCGGCCTGCGACCGGACGTCGCGGCACTGGAGCGATATGCAGGTGAGTACAGCGGGCGGGACGGTCAAGGCGCCAGGATCGATGTCATGGATGGGCAGGTCCACATCGTCCCTGCGAGCGCCAGGCGGCCCATCCCGCTGCGCTACTTCGGTGGGGATACGTTCGGCGTTCCCGACGGTCGGCGGGTCCTGTTCAATGTCGATGACGAAAGCAGGGTCACCGGATTCGTGCTCGACGATTCCGGCGCGAGCGCGATCCGGTTCGTTCGTGTCAGCAGTTAGATGCCTGGACAAGTGATGCTGAAAAGGCAGACGAGATCGGGGACACCTGCAACGACGCAGCGCGGACATCGCCGTCGCTTTGGTCAAGGTGGCTGCGCCTCGAAGCCGTTCGTGAAGACCGGATCGTTGCTCATGGGTTCGACCTCGAAGGCCCCAAGGTCCCAGGCTAGGCGGCCAGGTCGCACGCCGCCGTCGAGATCGAAGAGCGGGCCATCTGCGCACAGGTCGATCAGAGGCGAGCCCGCCGGATCGAGGCGCAAGGGGCCGCGCGACGTACTCACGAACAGCGGATCCACACCCGATCCGAAGAACTGGCTGCCGACCTGCGCGGTCTGGATGTTCGAGCAGGTCCGGCTCAAGCTGCCGTCGAAGCTGGCGAAGGGCCCGTCGCCGTTGTTCCAGAGAATGCTGTTGCGGAGCGTGAGTTCGAAATCGTCCTGCTCTGCCCGGATTGGAGCACCGCCGTTGTCGGCAATGGTGGCGCTGTCCAGCAGCAGCACGCCGTCCTCGCCGAGCCAGATCGCCTCGATGGTCTGCGTGGCATCGCTGTTGCCCTTGACCAGCACGTTGACCAGTTCCGCCTGCGGGCCATCCTGGTCGGCGTCCGGACTCGGATCATGCATGGCAAGGGCGGCGCCGGCAGTCAGCGCCTCGTTGTCGATGAAGGCCACGCCGTCTGCGAACAGCCGCGGGCTTGCTGAGGGGGATGTGTCACTGCCCTGCAGATAGATGCCGCCCCCCATGGTACCGGCGCTGTTGCCGCGGACTTCCGAACAGTACTCGTCGATGCCGAGTGTGGCGGTCCGGCAGGTTCCGATGCTGTTGAGAATGTTGAGCTGAGACTCCAGAAGGTAGACCCCCCCGCCTTCTTCGCTGGCATGGTTGCCGATGAGCCGCGTGTTCTGGAACAGGCTCTCGGAAAACCAGATATGGGCACCGGCACCTTGATCCGCGACGTTGCCTGAAAACAGCGTGTCGTAGGCTGAGACAGGGGTGAAAACGGCTTGTACGCCGCCGCCCGATGTGCCGGCGATATTGGCGGTGATCTCGGCACGATCGAGCAACAGGGAGCCGTTCGAGTTGGCGATGTAAAACGCCCCTCCCGATGCGTTCGACGAATTTCCGTGGACGATGCTGTCGACGACGCTTATGTTGCTTCCGAATCGGCCATGAACGGCGCCGCCCGAGAAGAAGGACGAATTGTCCTCGATCACGACGGCCACGAGGCTCGCGTCGGCATCGTTCAGGTACAGCCCGCCGCCACCCAGATTGGCAGCGCCTTCAGTCGCCACGTTGGACGATACGCGCCCCCCGCTCATGGTCAGGCTGCTGGTTTGCGGGTCGCCGCCTTCCTCGAGGTGGATACCGCCCCCGCCGGGCCCGGTCTGATTGCCATGGAGCGTGGTGTCGACCAGGGTCAAACCGGCATCGATGCCGTAGATTCCACCGCCGCTCGTGACGCTTGAATTGTCCTCGATCCACAGCGTGTCCGCCGACAGTGTGGCGTTGTACATCGCGATGGCGCCGCCCTGATCACCGGCGGTGTTTCCCTTCATCTGTGCACAGTGCCCACCGGCCCCGAGCGCCCCGGTGTCACAGGCATCCGGGCCGGTCAGGACTTCCGAGTACTCCAGGTGTGCGATCTGCAGCACCAGGGCACCTCCATTGACGTCGGTCATGTTGTCGAGCATGCGCACGTTGATGAAATGATTCACGTTTCCAGGTGCGTTTGTGCCCAACAACAATGCGCCGCCCGCGAAGTCGGCGCTGTTCCCCTGGAACAACGTATTGCGCGCCGTGACCACCGTGAATAAAGCCACCAAACCGCCGCCCGAGCTTCCAGCAACATTGTTCGCGACAACCGCGTCGTCGAGCTCGACGGGACTGGAGCTCTGCCTGGCAAGGATGCCGCCCCCGAAGCCCGTACAAGTGTTGTCGCTGACCGAGGATCCCGAAACAACGAGGTCGGCACCGCTTTCGATGACGATTCCGCCCCCCCAGTTGGCGGACGCGTTGGAGGTGACAAACGATTCCGAAAGGGACACCAGTCCCGTCCCGGTTGCGAAAATTCCTCCTCCACCCGAGTTGAGACCGGGCTCGGTCGTTTCGTTCAGGGTGATCGTCGTGTCTGCGAACTCGGCCGTGGTTCCGATACCCTGGAGGTAAAGACCGGCACCGTTTCGGCTGGTTTCATTCTGGCTGATCTCGACGCCGTTGAAGTCGAGCGTGCTGCTCTCGGCCCAGATGCCACCGCCGTCGACCCCGGCCGAGTTGTTGCCTATCAGGGACCCGGTGGCCACGATGACCGAGTCGACGGCGTGCAATCCGCCACCGTTGCCGCCGGCCTGGTTCCAGATGATCCGGCTCTGCGTCGTGTCCAGCGTGATCGTGCTGTTGCTGGCGTAGACGCCGCCACCGTCGTTCGCGGCGACGCTGAAGCCGTTGTTGCTGCCGACGCCTATATTGCCGTCGACGACGTACAACTCCGAGTTGTACAGGGCCACCGCGCCACCGTCGCCGGTGGTGGTCTCACCTCGATAGACGCTGCTGTCGTTGATCAGGTTGAGACGCGACGGATTGCCCGCCGTCGATGTGACGTAGATGTTGCCGCCGTTCTCGGTCGCTGCCCCATCGGTGACAATGACGTCGTCGAGCGTAAGGGTGCTGCCGTCCGTGACAGCGAGTACCCCGCCATTGGTTGCGCTGGCGTTGCGCAGCCACATGTGACGGATCGTCACCGCTGCGCCGCCACGGATCTCGGCCAATCCGCCCGTGGAATCATTGGAGAATCCGTTGGCATCGAAGATTACGGTCTCCGAATTCGCAGAGAGCAGTTCCGTTTCGCAGTCGGCTTCGGCGGGGACGATGGTAAGATCGATTCCAATCTTGCCGATGAATTCGACTCGGGTGCTGGGCAGGATCAGGATGGTATCGCCCGGCGAGGCGCTTTGGATCGCGGAGGCCAGCGTATTGAACTGGCAAGGCGCTCCGTTGATGCCGATCGACCCACCGCTGGGTGCCCGTTGCCCGGCGTCGGTCGGACTCGCCGCGAGCAGACCTGCCAAGACTACTCCGATTGCGATGCCTGGAGCATGTCGTTTCATAGATCCTCCGCCGAGTGTGCCGTCTGAAGTCGAAATCCGCTGTACCCCCAAAGACCTGCATGGTGATTGGGAGGAGCATCACGGAAGAAGACGGAAGTTGCCGATATCACCCATCACGAAGCGGTGCGCGGGTCGTAGAGAGCGCACCCGTAACGACCATCGTCACGAACGGACAAGGGCTCCGGCGGCCGGCGACGCGAGATCAACCCGGCTGTTGCCGCGCCCACGCCTTTTCTGAACGACGCGCCGGCAGATGGCCAGAAACCGCGCGCAATCACGTATTGCGGCATAGTCGCCGGTGCAAACGCGGGCGACTACGCGGGCGGCACCGACGAATGCTCAGCGCTGGATCTCGCCGCTGCGTTTGGCTCAGTCGTTCCCCGGGGGACACGCCACCGAAGCGGCAACGAGAGTGATCGACACCGGTGTACGTCCAGCATTCCAGGTGCGGAGCATTCACTCAGTCGGGAATTGACCACGCAGTGTCGAAATGCGTTCTGGGCGCGCGGGATCGATTTGACGACCGGATTCAGGTGCGACGGAATTTGCGAACACGGTGCCAGCGGCCAACGACACCTGGCCATGATCGCAATCGCCGTGGCCGTCGGCGCGCTTTCTCTGCCGGCCGAAGCGGTGCCGCTCGGATCGGCATTCACTTATCAGGGCCACCTCACGGAGGCGGGCCAGCCGGCCTTGGGCCTGTATGACATCCAGGTCTGTCTGTTCGACTCTGCGACCACGCCGATCCCTCTGTCCTGTGCGGCCGACTTCGACGACGTTCCGGTCGAGGATGGACTGTTTGCCCTCAGCCTCGATTTCGGCGCCGAATCGTTCACCGGGGACGAGCGCTTCCTCGAGCTGCGCGTGCGCGCGGGTTCCAGAAGCGGTGGCTACGCCATCCTCGCGCCGCGGCAGTCGATTCGCCCTTCACCGGAAGCGCTGCGCGCCAATGCGGCGGACTCGGTGCCCTGGTCGGGTCTCACCGGCGTGCCCGGTGGATTCGCCGATGGCATCGACGACGTCGGCGTCACCGCGGTCACCGGCGGCGCTGGTCTGACCGGTGGCACCATCAGCACCAGCGGAACGCTGGCAGTCGATACCGGCGTGATCCAGCGACGGGTCGTCGGCAGCTGCACGGTTGGCCAGATGATTCGCCAGATCAACGCCGACGGCTCCGTGATATGCGAGGCCGATTCCAGCGGCAGCGGCACCGTCACGTCGGTGGCAAGCGGACCAGGGCTGACGGGTGGCCCTATCGCGACCAGCGGAACGTTGGCCGTCGATTTCGCCGCCGTGCAGGCACGCATATCGGGCACCTGCCCCTTGGGGTACTACCTGCGCGGCATCGCCGGCGACGGCGCGCCGGTTTGCAGGGAACTGCCTGGTGCAATCAGTATTTCTACGGTCGATATCGGGCCCTCGATCGGTCAACGCTGGCCTTCGCTTCGAATCGGTGCCAACGGCCTGCCATCGATCAGCTACTACGACGCCGACACAGGCGAAATCAAGGTCGCGACGTGCGCCAACCCGTCCTGCTCGGCTGTTGCCTCGATTGCGGTAGTCGAGTTCACCGGAAGCCTTCTGGACGTCTCCACCTCACTGGCGATAGGCGCCGACGGATTCCCCGTGATGGTGTACAACACGATCGCCGACGACGAGCTGCGCATTGCCAAGTGCGTCGACCCCGCCTGTCTGGTCACGCCAGTGATCACGGCGATCGAGCCGGCGGGCGTCTTCGGTTCGTCGATCGCCATCGGCGACGATGGATTTCCCGTCATCAGCTTCTTCCGGCCGCCCGGGTCGCTTGCTGTCGCCAAGTGCAGTGATCAGTCCTGCAGCGCGACGCGCACGGTCACCGTGGTCGACGCCCCTTCGAACGTGGTGGGCACGTACACCTCGATTGCCATTGGCACCGACGGCCGACCCGTCATCAGCTACCAGGACGCGTCCGCTGGCGACCTGAAGGCTGCCAAATGCGCGAATCCGAATTGCACCGGCAGCGCGACCGTCACGGTCGTCGACAGCTCGGCAAATTTTTTGGGCGTGCTGACATCGATCGCCGTAGGCATGGATGGGCGCCCGATCATTGCCCACCTGGACGTGGACACCTGGACGCTGCGCGTCGCGCACTGCGCCAACGCCGCGTGCACCGGCGCGTCGACTGTGACCGCAGTCGATACGACGGGCAATCAGGTTGGACACTCGCCTTCCATCGCCATCGGCTCCGACGGCCGGAGTTGCGGAGACTGCCAACAAGGGCATGATGAGGAACATGCCGCTCGCCATCGCCGACCATTCGACCTGGATGAGGAATGTGAGGCTGTCGATGTCGGTCAAGGGCAGATATCGACCGGTCAAGACTGGGTAGAGATAGATCGTCGCCGCCCCAAGTGCCGGCAGCGCGGCCAACAGGTGCTGCGCCAGCGGTTTCGCTGTAGTGCTCATGTCCGGTCCAAAGCCGGGAGACTCGACAGCGTTTCAAGGGCTATGCGCATCTCGGCCTCGCGATAAAGCCGTTGATGAGAGCGACTGCCGCGGCCAGTTACCGCCCTTCGCAGTCTAGCAAAACGAAGGCAGGGGCCAGGTGGAGATGTGCAGAGGTTGGGTCGCCCACGCGTGGGCTCCTGCATGGTGGCCGTGCGGTGGCGTACGGCGGCTACTTGGGGTTTGCGTCGGTTCGCAGCAGGCGCCGAATCGCTTCGGCG
>CAZZPH010000114.1:0-7989 GCA_964655725.1 uncultured Hyphomicrobium sp. | reverse complement strand
TCGTGGAACACGACGTAAGGCTTGCCTCGATGCGGCTCGAGCGTGCGGCTGATTTCTTCGCTCAATGCATCGATACTCGTTTTGAGGGCCGCGGCGTTCTTTTGGAATGTTGCGGCGTGCTCGGGGGCGGCCTTGCTCAATTCAGCGGCGATGGCATCGGTCATGACCTTGGCGTTGTCGGGATCGAGCCAGACGTGTCCATCGATTGCTGCCGTTGTGCTGGCGGCCGAAGTTTTCTTCTTCTTGCCATGGTCGTGTTTGTGTCCGTGATCATGCTTATGTCCGTGGCCATGGTCGTGGTCATCCGCCTCGAATGTGTCGCCCGATCGAATCTCCAGGAGTTTCAGTTCCGGGATTTCAGCGAGCGTTACGACGTTCACCGCGTCTGGCAACGAGGCGACGATCTTTCGCGTGAAGGGCTCGATGGCTTCTGAGACGCGGAAGACGATTTGGGCATCGTTCAAGGCGCGCGCGTCTGATGGTTTCATGGCGTAGGAGTGGGGTGAGGCACTGCCATCGACGAGGAGCGCCGGTGTGCCGGTCTCGCCCATCACCTGGGTAACGAGGGCATGAATCGGCTTGATGGTCACGACCACGCGGATGTCGGATGCCGCGCCAACGCCCGGAAGCGCTGCGCTCAGCAGTCCGGCTGCCACGACAGCGACGAGGCACCTTCGCGAGACATTCTTCCGCAATCCCGCCTGCATTCTCAATTTTCCTCTGTACGTTCCGGTCGCAAAGCCTGGACTCTGGATTAACCTAGCGTTGGATGCTATAACATCCAAAATGGTTCGAAAAGCGGCGCGGGGCTTGTATTGTGACGTTCGCCGGCAACAGTGACGCCATCGGTTCGGCGGTTGGCCCTAACACGTGCACCGCAGGGCAAGCGGCCTAAATCTATGATAAATAATGGATAAGCTCCAAGGTTGTCGGGATGCTGATGATGCATCGTTGGCGTTGGCTGCGTGGGAGAGATCTTTGGTCACTCCAGCGGCGCGGCGATCAGGGCTTTTGATGCCATTGTCTTGCTCTATATGTCGGAAAAGAAGATGCGAGCGCGCAGCCGCTGCTGCGGCTATGGCGTTCGGCTTGGACAGCGTCAGACAGTGGTGCTGCTAAGCCCGTAACTTCACATTGGGAAGAACAATGCAGCGAGACCGGGGCAGGTGGGCAGTTGGAGTAGCGTTGGCGCTTGTTGCCGTCGCGGGTCTCGGGCGCCCCGCGCAGGCCCATCCGCACGTCTGGGTCGAGGTTCAAACAACGGTTCTCTATGAAGCGGGGATGATTGCAGGCTTCCGGCATCGCTGGGCTTTCGACGACATGTATACCGCGATGGCGATCCAGGGGCTCGATACGAACAGGGATGGGATCTACTCCCGGGAAGAACTGGCGGAACTTGCACAAATCAATATCGATGGTCTGAAGGAGTTCGAATTCTTCACGTACGCGCGTGTCAAGGAGGCACCCGTCAAGATCGCTGCACCCAAGGACTACTATCTTGAACACAAGGACGGCGTGCTGGCCTTGATCTTCACGCTCCCCATCGAGAAGCCGGTGCCAGCGGAGACCGAAGGCTTCGAGTTCGCCGTCTACGATCAGAGCTTTTTCATTGCTTTCGATCTTGTAAAGGAGCAGCCCGTGAGGCTGAGCGATGGAGCGCCTCCTGGTTGCGCCGCGCGGGTCGGATCGGCGGAAAAGGAACTGGCCGAGTTGCAGGCGCTGAATGATGCGTTTGCAGGGGCGCTCACCGCCGGAGATGCCAATGAGGGCATGGGGTTGGGCTACGCGTCGACCATATCCCTGATCTGCACGAAATCATGATGCGCATCACACGACTTCTTGCGATCTTTTTCGCTGTGGCAGCCGTGGTGTTGCCCGGTCGCGCGATTGCCCTTTCCGTGATGGATCGCGAGCAGTCATTTCAGACGGCTCAAGTGGGCTCGGATCGCGCGTTGACAGCGCAACGTTCTGGCGCACCCTCCGCTGAGGCCTCCCGCCCGGGACTGATCCAGCGCGCTTACAACTGGATCTTGGTGCAGCAGCAGCATTTGAACCGTGAGCTTGCCGCCGCCGTCAGAGAGCTGAAAGCGGCGGGCAGCTTTGCTGCCGCTGCCGTTTTGGGATTCGTCGGCTTTTCGTATGGTGTGTTGCACGCAGCCGGGCCCGGGCATGGCAAGGCCATCATCTCGTCATACGTGCTGGCCAACGAGCGCACGGTAAGGCGCGGGATCATGTTGTCGTTTCTGGCGGCGTTCATCCAGGCTCTGTCGGCGATTGCACTGGTGGGTGTTCTCGCGATCGCTCTCAACGCCACAAGTGTGGAAATGCGCAGCGCGGAAGGGTGGATTGAGACGATCAGCTGGGGCTTCGTGGCACTCGTGGGAGTTTGGCTCCTGACGAGCCAGATCCGCCAGATCATGGCACGGCGCAGGTCCGCAGCAAAGGCGCGCGTGACACATTCGGCCCCGGCACACAGTGAGGGGGCGCACGCCCACCAACACAACCATGACCACCACCATCATGACCACCACGCCGGATGCAGCCATTCACACCACGACACGCATCATCATCAACACCATCATCAACACCATCATCAGCAGCACGGCGGGCACGATCATTCCGAGTGCTGTGGCCACGCGCACATGCCCGATCCCAAGGCCCTTGAAGGCGATCTGAGCTGGTCCAAAGCTCTCGCCATCGCGTTCTCCGTGGGCATCCGGCCCTGCACCGGTGCGATTCTCGTTCTGGTGTTCGCCTTGAGCCAGGGGCTGTTGTGGGCGGGGGTGTTTGCCACGTTTGCCATGGCGCTTGGGACGGCGATCACGGTCTCGGTCCTTGCGGCACTGGCGGTGGGGTCACGCGAGATGGCGGCGCGGTTCGGGGGCGGCGATGACAGGTGGGCCACCCGGGTTGCGGATGCGGCCGGGCTGCTTGGCTCCACGCTGGTTCTTGTGATGGGTGCGGTGTTTTTCCTGGGGTCTCTGCAGCCTCAATCTCCGTTCTGATGGCTGTCAGCGATCCCCGTTAACCCATCCTGTCGTTACGCGCGGGCGAATGGTCAGGATGACGGTGGGGTGGCGCAAGACTTGGAAGGGGCACTAAAGTGTCCACTTTCGACCCGGGTCTTCCCACCATGTTCCGCTTTTTGATCACCCTGATGGCGCTTGCTCTGCCGATGACGATGCCGGCCACACCGAGCCGGGCGTTGTTGGATCTGGAGACCTCGGCCTTACCCGAAAGCCGGCTGGAACTGGTGGTCGTCGAGGTCGAAAACTGTATCTATTGCAGCATCTTCCGCCGCGATGTCGCCCCCGCCTACAGCGGGTCTCAACGCGCCCGTTCGGTGCCGATGCGCTTCATCGACATCAATGCGCCCGACGTGGACAGTCTTCGTCTGGAGGGCCCGATCGACAATGTCCCGACAGTTCTCGTGATCGAGGGCGGGCGCGAAGTGGGCCGAATTACGGGCTATGTCGGGCCCGAAAACTTCTTTCACAGTTTAAGCCGCCTGTTGCCGGAGCTTGTGGACTGAATTCGCCGCTACCGTCGTGTCTCGACCGTTGAGTTCGGCACCGCGATGCGCTTTCATGGCTGAGCATGGCCGTTGTACCAAAGCCCTGCCAGGAGCGTTGTGATGGATCGCCGGGAATTTCTAAGATCGACTGGAGGAGTGGCCGCCGCATTCGTGGCCGGTTCATCGTCGGCTCAAAGCGCCGATGATGAGGCGAATGGCCAGCCCATGCTCCAGCAGGGCCGTGACTTTAGGATCGCACTTTCATTCGATCCCACCTCGAGCGGCCTTGCCGATGATGCCATGCGTCTTGCGCGCCGCATCAGCGAACTCTCCGGTGGCGTGTTGCGCACGCGCATCGTCGATGGCATCGCGGACACTGCGGTACCGGTATCAACGTTCGGTTTCGCACACGGCCAAGCGTCCTCACACTCAGGGTTTGCGTTTTTCGCAGGCTTGCCCGGTTCGCGATTCCTGGCACCACAAGACTTGGAGGGCTGGTTGACCGCTGGCGGGGGGCAGTTGTTATGGGACGAACTCGCCTCCGAGGAACTCGGAACAAAGCCGTTCCTGGCTGGACATTCCGGACCATCGGCTGTGATGTGGTCGTCGAGGCCCATCACTGCACCGGAGGATTTCGCGGGCTTGCGCGTTCTGGCGCGCGGCCTCGGGGCCGAAGTGATGCGGGGGCTCGGAGCGGTTCCTGCCGCATTCGATAACGAGGCTGCAGCACTCAAGGCCATTCATGCCGGAGACGTCGATGTGGCCGAATGGGGAAGCCTCGTGCATGCCCACGCGGCTGGTGTAACCGCCAAGCTCCCGTTCGGGTATGCAGCCGCATTGACGCCGGGAGGCTCGTCACTGGCGCTCCAAGTCCCGTTAAGGCTCTGGGAGGACCTCAGTGATTTTGAGCGCGCAGCCATAGCTGTGGCCGCGTCCGACACCTACCGGCAGTTGGTCGCCGAGGAGGCTGCCTCAAGAGATCTTGTTGTGGCGGCAATCCGCCAGACGTCTCAGGCTCGCGTGCTTGTTTTGCCGCCTGCCGCACAATCGGCCTTGGATCGCATGGCGGCGGCTGTGGTCGCCCATGCCGCCGTCTTCGATGAACGATCCTCGCGGATCAATGCCAGTTTTATGCTCCACTTGGCCAGGACAGGGTGGCGGACCGCCCCTCATGCTCCACCGATTGTCTAGTGGTATCGACGGGATTGCGGCCCCTACTGAACGACCGTTACCATCAAAGGCGGTTTTGCATTCTCAAACGAGTGGTTTTCTACTAAAGACAAAAGGTCTCGAAGGCATGCAGTACGCTTTGATTTCGAGTTTACTTCGGACGTACGGATTTGAGCCATGAATGCGACATCCTTGAACGAGCTGAGAGCCAGTGCGTCTGGCCCGCGTGAGCAGCCGGACGAACGCATGCAGCAGATCCGCGAGCTACTGGTGGGCGACCAGTTGCGCCAGCAGGAGGCGCGGCTTCAGGCCATCGAAGGCCGGCTGAAAGATCTGGAAGGACTGCTGTATCGCCGTATTGATGCGTTGTCGGCGCGTCTTGAGGCCCTGGCGGGTGAATCCGACGCCCACCAGCGCCAGTCCTTCGATCAGCTCGGACGGATGGTTGCGGAACTTTCCGAGAGCATCCGCGCCATTGCCCGCACCTGACGTCCGGGTGTGCCGAACGGAACGGTGATCGAATTATGCCGGACAACGTCGATCGCCTCAAACAGCTGCTGTTCGACAGCGAAACCCGAACGCTTTCGGACATCGCCCAGCGTCTCGACGCCCTGGCGTTGGACGCGGACGTGCGGCACGGGGAGCTTGGACAGGCGCTTGCCGGGCTTGAAGGCCACCACGATCGTACACGCGCAGAGCTGCTCGGCCGGATCGAGGCGATTTTTGAGCGCGTCGGAGATGGTGAGCGGCTCGAAAGCAGCGTCGCTGCAATACTCGATGGGGCGCTCAGGAAGGCCGAGGCGGACAAGCACGCACTTGTCAGCGAGGCCGTCGCCCCATTTGTCGTCAACACGGTCAAGACCGAGATCCGCAACAGCAAGGACGAGTTGGTCGAAGCCCTCTATCCCGTGACCGGGCGCATCGTGAAGGCTTATGTCGCCAGCGCGATGAAGGACCTTGCTGATCAAATCAACCGGCGTCTTGAGATGAACCCGATCATGCTGCGGTTGCGCAGCTTTGCAACGGGCCGTCCGGTTGCCGAACTCGCTATCGCAGATACCCAGCGGCTCGCGGTGGAGGATCTGTACCTGATACGGCGCGGGACGGGGCAGCTAGTAGCTCGCTGGCCGGAAAGTCACGCAGGGTCCAATCGCGACGAAGTGATGAGCGGTGTTCTGACTGCCATCAACGAATTCACGACGGAGGCTTTCCGGAGTGCAGAGACCGCCTTGCGGCATGTCGACTTGGGTTCGGGGCGCGTTTATTTGAGGGTGTCTCCCTCATATCTCCTGGCCGCGCACTGTGCTGGGTCCGCGCCGGTCGCTGTCGAACGGGTGATCGACGACGGCTTCCTGTCGACCATCGAGCGTATCGGGTCGCATGCTGCTTCCGGCGAAATGCAGCACGGTGCCTCGCGGGAGCTAAAGCGACTGGCCGAGGATCTCGACCAGCGCATCGCTGAGGCCCATGAAGAGGTGGCCGGCCAGCATCTCGGCGCGAGCCCCTTGAAGCTGCTGGCGTGGATTATCGCAATTCCGCTGATGACTTGGTTTGCGTGGAGCACATTTGCCGACTACCGCGTCAGCTCCACACGCGCGACGGTCGTTGCGCTCCTGGAAGATAGCCCCGAAATCAAGGGGTATCCAACACGCGTTTTTGTTGGCCGTCTTGGCCGCGATGTGACGATCTCAGGCCTTGCGCCAACGGAGCTTGCCCGGGCAAACGTGCTCAAGCGCGTGGCAAATGCGCTGCCGAATGTCACGCTGACGAACGAGCTATCGGTCGTTCCGAATGCGCTCTCTGATGTCGAGCCTCAGATTGAGCAATTGCGAGAGGAAGCTGCCGCGCTGCCTCCGAAGATCGAGGGCGTCAGCGGTGCCGTGGATGACCTGAAATCGAGATACGAGCAGGACATCGCAAGACTGCCGGCAGACGTCGACCGTTTGCGAGCCGCAATCGAGGCTTCCGAAGCTGCTCAAAAGCGGGACTTATGGCTTCGTGACAGCGATCGCGCTGTGCAGTGGCTCAAACGGGCCAGTTTGAATGTCGCCGCGCTAGCATCGGACCAGGACCCTGAGTTTTCCCGTGTGGCGGGGACTGTGACGGACGAATTGCAACGTGCGATCCAGGATCTGGAGCGGCAAAAAGGGAAACTCGCTGATGGTGGTGAGGCGTCGTTCGGGGACATTGACGATAGCCTCTCCGGCATTCATGAGCGTATCGTGTCGCTGAGCCGCGCCCTCCAGGCGTTGCCAGGCCCCGCTCTTGCGTCCGCATCTGCCGCATTTCAGGCCGAGCGAACTTTGGATCACGTGCTGGCCGAGGCCGAGAATCTGGATCGCGTTGCAATGGCCGCCACGCAGTTTCTGGCGGTGAAGCGTGCCTTGCCTCCCCCGGTGACATTGCCCGCCGCCATGCCCGAACAAAGCCCGCGCGACCGGCTCGAGGCATGGACCCGTGCCAACGCAATCTTCTTTGCGAATGGTACCGACTACCGTGACGACGGGATGGCCGACAGGCAATTCGGCGAAGTGATCGGTATGATTGAGCAGGACCCATCCCTAGTTCTGCGCATCATTGGATATACCGACAACCTCGGCACGCAGGACCGCAACTCACCACTCGCGCAGGCGCGCGCGGATCGGGTTTATTCCGATCTCGTTGCCCGTGGCGCTCAACGCGATCAACTTATTGCGCTTGGCCGGAGCGTGCAGCGCGATATCAGCTCTGATGCGGGGCCTCAAAGCGCCAACCGTCGCGTTGAGTTCGAGGTGGGCTTTATCGGAGAGACCAGCCGATGACGGCCCGCAAGATCATGCTGCTCGGCGAGATCGGTGTCGGCAAATCTTCTATCGTCCAGCGCCTCGTCTTTGATCGCTTCAACTTCGAGTATAAGCCAACGATCGGCGTGGACATCTATCGCTACGAGATTCCCGACCGGCCAGGCAGGCCCGCCGTGAGTCTGATCGTCTGGGATACGGACGGCAACTTCGGCGATTCAATTTTCAAGCACATCTACATCAAGGAGGCGGCCGGTGCCGTCATCGTGGGTGACGTCTCCAGGCCACAAACGCTCGAAACGCTCTCCGGCCTAGCTGAGGGTTTTCGTGACGCAATGCCCGGCAGGCCGATGGCGCTGGTAGCGAATAAGTGTGATCTGCTGGCCTCAGGAAATGTCGTTGAAGTCCCGCCCCGAGTTCAACGTTCCGCAGCGCCGTTCTACCGCACGAGCGCCATGACAGGATCGAACGTGAAACATGTCTTCGACGAGTTGGCCGGTGTCATTGAGCGACGAAACGCCTGAT
>CAZZPH010000113.1:0-8012 GCA_964655725.1 uncultured Hyphomicrobium sp. | reverse complement strand
GTGAAACATGTCTTCGACGAGTTGGCCGGTGTCATTGAGCGACGAAACGCCTGATTCAATAGCGCCCGACATGGATGTGCGGCCTGCGCCTCTCGTGGCAGCGGGCCGGCTGCTGGCCGAGAGAGGCGTTTATGGTCTCGTCTGGATCGACGAGAAGCTCATGGTGTCGGCCATATTCGGCCGTATCGTGAAAAACGTCGAGATCGGACTTCCGGTGACAGTGAGCCTGCCCGTGCTCGTCGGGCTGGAAACTGAGATTTGCGCACTTCGCGAGCGCGACAGCGGTGTGCTCGACGTTCCTGCGGTATCGATCGTGTCTGCGGATGGAGCGCAACCGCGCGTCAATCTCACCATATTCTGGTCGGCCGCGGAGCGTTCGTTTCTCCTGCTTATGGCGCGCACAGGTGCGCGCTCCGAACTGGAGATCGACCTCGTGCGGCAGATGCGTGCCCGGCTGATGGCGGAAGCAGAGGTTTCAGCCAAGTCGCGCGCGCTCGAACGGGCGAACGCAGATCTTGAAGCCTTTGCCTCGATCATATCGCATGACCTCAAGTCGCCCGTGCGCCGGTTGCGCTACATGGTCGATGACCTGGAGGCTTCCCTCCCGGAGGCTGCGCAATCACACGCGGCGGCGCAATTCGATCACTTGCGGGCCCAGTCGCGGCGAATTTCCGACATGTTGAGCGCGCTTCTGGAGTATTCTAGCGTCACGCGCAAATCGGAGGTTCTGGAAGAGGTCGACAGCCGGGCCCTCCTTCAAGCCATCATTACATCACTGGGCGTGCCTGCCGGGTTTGAAATCCGGATTGACGGTGATTGGCCGGTGCTCTTCACATTCCGGGCGCCGCTCGATCTGGTCTTGCGCAATCTTGTCGACAACGCCGTCAAACATCATGATTGCCCGCCCGGTCGCATTTCACTCGCTGGCCGCCTGGATGAAGCTGCCTTGACGATGGTCGTTACCGATGACGGACCAGGAATTCAGCCTGAACTTCGCGAGGCTGTGCTCCTTCCATTCCGCCGCCTCGATGCCGCGCGCGATGTACCCGGCGACGGCATGGGGCTCGCCCTAGTCAAGCGAACGCTCGATGGTGTGGGAGGGCAGATGGAGATCACAAGTCCCGCTCCTGAAGGCCGGGGAACGACGTTCACGATTAGTTGGCCGCGGCGCGTCTCCGTTTGACGACATGCACTTTCAGGAACTTGAAGTCCAATTGCCACATTTCGGTCGTGATTGCTTGCGTGGGGCCTTCAAGCGTGGTTGGTTCGGGCGCAATCACGCTTCAACAGGACGGCGCGGTGGAAGAGTTGCGACGTTCAAGGCATATGGACTTCAAGTGACGAGTGGTCAGTCGGGTGGCGACTTCCTTGCCAAGAAAAGTGACGTAACGAAACTCCGCCAGGCGTTGCCGGCGACGAGCGATGTGCTGGTGGTCGATGACGAAGCGGCCGATGCCGACCGCATCCAGGCAACATTGCGCGTGATGTTCGGATACGACATTACGGTGCGGCATGCGCCCACACTTGGTACAGCGGTGGACAGCGTGCTCGCACGCAAGCCGCAGATCATCTTTCTTGATGACATCCTGAAGCCTTCAGATCGTGCGACCGACACCATGCCGTTTCTGCGGCGTGCCGGATACGAGGGGCCGATCGTGGTGATCAGTGGTCAGGTCACCAAGCGCCGCCGCCTGGAACTGCTCGCAGGCGGAGCGAACGAGGTCATTCACAAGGACGATCTCGACAGCGTGCGATTAGGCGAGGCGCTGCTGCGCGTCTTCATAACCGAGGATGACACGACCGCGACGTAAACGTGAGAAACGTTTCGCGGTGTGTCGTGCGTTTGATAATGGTACCAGTAATTGCGCCTCGATCTGATCGAGATCAGCGTGGGGCGGGTCTCCGCGACAGCACATCCCACATGTCCACATTTTGTCCCGCGGTTAACTGTCACCGCGACACTTCTTTGCCTTTATTCCGTCGGCTCCCCATGGTGAAGGCAGCGGGATGAAAGAACGAAAAAAGGGGATGAGATGACCATGAAGTCGCTCGTGGTAACGGGCCTTATTGCATGGGGTTCGGCATCTGCCGTTTCGGCGTCCGATACCTATCAACTGCCGCCCGAGGTAACGCCAGCGCTGCGTGCTGCGTGTGAGTCTGACGTGCGCCGGCTATGCATCGACGAAAGCCCAACCGTCTCCAAGGTCAAGAAGTGTGTGGCGCGCAAGTTCATGCAGCTTGGCCGGCGGTGTCAGGTGCAGATCACGCTCGCAGGTTTGCGCCCATAGCAGATTGGATTTTGCAGCTTTAACTGCGCCTCTATGTGAAGCGCACGTACTATGAAAAGAGAAACGCCGCGGGGGAGCTACCCGCGGCGTTTCTCGTTGTGGGCCAATCCGACTTTTCAGCCGTCTGGCGTGCATGTCGTGGTGGGCGGATCAGAACGCGACGTGAGCCCGAACGCGGGTCAGATCTGAAAGCCCAGTCTCAGGCGGCGGCGGCCTTGATGGGGGCGAGAGCTTCTGAAAGGTAGGCCATCGCCGCGTCGACGCCACCCTTGCGATGTGGCACGCCTGCAATGCCCAGTCCCATCTCGACCCCGGTCAACGCCGCCATGATCGTCAGGTCGTTGGTGTCACCGAGGTGTCCGATGCGGAACGCCTTGCCTGCAAGCCTGTTGAGACCAGTCCCGAGCGACATGTTGAAGGTATCCAGCACGACCTTGCGGAAGGCATCCGCGTTGTGTCCTTCCGGCATGAGGATCGTCGTGACGGCCGGCGAGTGATACTTCTCCTCGCGGCAGTTGATCTCCAGGCCCCAAGCACGCGCGGCCGTGCGCGTCGCCGCAGCAAGTCGCTCGTGGCGTGCAAACACCGTTTCCAGGCCTTCTTCGTGCAGCATATCGATTGCTTCAGAGAGCCCGAACAGAAGGCCCGTGGCCGGCGTGTAAGGGAAGAAACCCTGCTCGTTCGTTGCCAGCATGTCGTCCCAGATGAAGAACGCGCGCGGCAGCTTCGCAGTCTTGGATGCTGCAATCGCCTTGTCGCTGACCGCGGTGAACGACAGGCCCGGCGGCAGCATCAAACCCTTCTGGGAGCCTGCGATGGTGACGTCGATGCCCCACTCATCATGGCGCAGGTCAGCCGAGGCAAGACCCGAAATCGTGTCGACCATGAGGAGGGCCGGGTGGCCAGCAGCATCGATGGCCGCGCGCACTTCGTCGATCCGCGAGCAGCAGCCTGTCGAGGTCTCGTTGTGGACGACGCAGACGGCTTTGATGGACTTTGCGGTGTCGGCGCGCAGTTTCGCCTCAATGAGGTTGGCGTCGGCTCCGATGCGCCAGTCGGTCGGCACCAGATCGGCCACAAGTCCCAGGCGGTCCGCCATCTGTTTCCAGAGTACCGCGAACTGGCCCGTCTCGACCATCAGGACGCGGTCGCCCGGCGACAGCGTGTTCGTGAGTGCGGCTTCCCAGGCGCCGGTCCCCGACGAGGGAAAAATGATGACAGGGTTCTTCGTCTTGAAGATCGTCTTGACGCTGGCGAGAACGGACTTGGCGAGCGCTTGGAACTCCGGTCCGCGGTGGTCCAGGATCTGGCGCGACATGGCCGACAGGATGCGCTCCGGCACCGGGGTGGGGCCGGGAATTTGCAGGAAATGTCGGCCGGGTCGGCGCGTGCTCTTGCTCATGGCAGGTCCTTCAAAAGTTGTGTGCGCGATGATGCCGGGACGATCTGTCCTCGTCCGGCAGGCAAACGCGCCACCGGTATAGAGGAGCTTGATGACCGAAAAAGAACTTATGACACCGCGAGTGGGCAGCTATAGGGACACTCGTCAAAGCCCGTCAAGGGAGCACTAAGTCCCCCGTCATGCCGTGTTGTCGCGCTGGCGGGCGTTCGAGTTTCCAGGGCAGTGCCCGCAGCGGAATGGCTTGGCGCTCCCGATGGCGGAGGCGCAAAACGGCAACTGCGAAGAGGGGAAGCGGTGACACAGATTTTCCAGCTCAGCGCCGTCGATGCACGCCAGGCTCTCATTGCCGGTGAGTTCAGCGCGGTTGATTATGTCCGCGCATGCCTGGATCGGATCGCCGAGCGTGAGGCGGCAATTGGTGCTTGGGCGCATCTGGACCACGACTTGGTGCTCCATCAGGCCCAAAAGGCCGATGAAGCCCTCAGAGCAGGGCACGCACCCGGGCCGCTGCACGGCATCCCCGTCGGCATCAAGGACATCATCGACACAGCCGGGCTGCCGACGGAGCACGGCACGGCGATCTTTGCAGGGCGGCGGCCAGACCGTGATGCGGAAGTCGTCCGCCGATTGTATTCGGCGGGTGCGATTGTTCTTGGCAAGACGGTGACGACCGAGCTTGCCTTCTTCGGACCGGGAAAACCCCGCAACCCCGCCGATCGTCAACGCACGCCTGGAGGATCATCGTCAGGTTCGGCGGCGGCAGTTGCCGATTTCCATGTCCCGCTGGCGCTCGGCTCCCAGACGGCGGGTTCGATCCTGCGTCCGGCGTCCTACTGCGGCGTCATTGGCATGAAGCCATCGTTCGGCCTGATCCCTCTTGATGGCGTGCTGTCTCAGTCCCCGCCGCTCGACACACTTGGTGGCTATGCGCGCAGCGTCGAGGACGTCGCGTTGCTGGTTTCCGTGCTGGCTGGAGTGCGGTTGGCGGCGCCGGGTTCAAGAATGAGTGGCAGGCCGTTGAAGCTGGCATTTATCCGCACGGCGGCCTGGGCCGACGCAGATGCGGCGCTGCGCGAGGCGTTCGAGACATTTGCGAAGACGCATGATGATTTCGTTGAGGATATCGACCTTCCTGACGCGTTCGCTGCTGCTGCAGGCCTGCAGCGCAAGGTGCAGTTTCGCGACATTGCGCAGAACTATGGACCGCTCACCGCGGCCAACCCGAATGCCGTCAGCGACAAACTGAAAGAGGTCATCGCCGAGGGCCGCATCGTACGCGACGACGAATACGCCGAAGCACTGGCGCTGCGCGATCCTTTGCGAGGTGCGATTGCGCCGATTTTTGAGCGCTTCGATGCCATTCTCACGCCAGCAGCTCCGGGAGTGGCCCCGCTCGGGTTGACGTCGACCGGCTCGCCGATGTTCAACTTTCTTTGGACTTAACTTGGACTACCCGCAATCAGTCTGCCACTGATGGAGGTCGAGGGGTTGCCGCTCGGCGTGCAACTTGTCGGGCGCGATGGCGGCGATGGCAGCCTTCTTAATCTCGCACATGGTCTGATGGCGCGTGTTCGCGCGACCGCGCAGCGATGAGGTCGCCTGAAACCAGTCCGCCGATACATCGCGCTTGTTTCGACATCACAGCCCCGGATCGCCTAAGTCTCAGGTTACTATCGTGGACCGGCTACTTGACTGCAGGCGTGCAGACACCATCTGGCCGCATGGGCGACCTCTCACAAGGACCAGGACATGATTGACCAAGCGAAAACACTGCTGGATCAAATACTGAACACCGGTGGGGGGGCCCAACAGCCCGGCGCGGAAAGCCCGGCTCCGGGCTCCGGATTCGATCTGGGCCAGCTTGTGGACGGTAAAGCGGGCCTTGCGACGGGAGCGATTGCTGGCGGTCTCGTCGGTCTCCTGCTCGGCGGCAAGGGCGGCCGGCGCCTTGCCGGCTCGGCTTTGAAGCTGGGTGGAGCCGCAGTCGTGGGAGGGCTTGCCTACAAAGCCTATCGCGACTGGCAGGCGGGTAAGGATCCGGTGTCGCCGTCGGGGACGGGCGAGATCCCCTCCGCAGAGGGAACGCCATTCCTGCCTTCAGATCCCGCCGGAGCGGAGAGCCTTTCGGGGCGCTTGTTGCGGGCGATGGTGGCCGCTGCGAAAGCTGACGGCCATGTGACTGACGACGAGCGCGCACGGATTTCCAGCCAGCTTGCTGCGATGAACCTCGGGACAGATCTGCGCCGGCTGATCGAAGAGGAACTCGCCAAGCCGCTCGACTTCAACGCCGTGGCGTCTCTTGCGCGATCGCCTGAAGAGGCCGCCGAGATCTATGCCGCGTCACTTCTGGTTGTCGATCCGAATGGAGCCTCCGAAAAGGCCTATCTGGAACTTCTCGCCGCGCGGCTGAAACTTGATCCCGATCTGGTCCGTCATCTGCATGCCAATGTGTCGGCTGTGACGACCTGAGAGCTTGCGTCGCGTTGCAAGGCTTTATGAGGCGTTATCGTGACTTCGATGCCGCGGCCAGATAGTTGACGTCGGTGTCATCGGTGAGACCCCAGCTGTCGCGGAGCGGATCGTAGACCAGTCCCTTGAAGCGCGGTGCATCCAGGCCCGCGCCTGCAAGGTGGCGTGACAGCTCATCGGGTGTAACGAAGCGTTCCCACTGGTGTGTGCCGCGTGGCAGCCAGCCGAGGACATACTCGGCGCCGACGATGGCCAGGGCAAAGGATTTGAGGTTGCGGTTGATGGTCGACAGAATCATAAGTCCGCCCGGGCGGACCAGTCCGGCGCAGGTCTTCAGGAATGCGCCGACGTCGGGAACGTGTTCAACGACCTCCAGGCAAACCACTGCGTCGAAGTGTACGTTCGACGCGGCAAGATCTTCGACGGTCAATGGAAGGTAGTCAATCTGCAGGCCTTCTGTTGCGGCATGCGCGCGTGCCGCTTCGATGTTCTCCAGCCCGGGATCGATGCCGGTGACGCTGGCGCCCATCCGCGACAGGGGCTCGCTGACCAGCCCTCCCCCGCATCCGATGTCCAGCAGCGACAAGTCATTCAAGGGTCGAAGACCGCGTCCATCCACCTGGAAATGCTCAAGAAGTACCTCGCGGATAAAGGTGAGGCGAGCAGGGCCGAGCAGGTGGAGCGGGCGAAATTTCCCATTCGGGTCCCACCACTCCGACGCCATGCGTTGGAACCTCTCGACCTCGTCGGGATCAAGCGTCGGACGGGGAGTATTGGGGGTGGACTGCATTGCACCATGAGGCGCCGGGCGGGCCCGTCTGTCAATGCGTCCCGGCGCTGCCGCGGCATCGCAAACTCAATGCATAGTTGCGATGCTGCCCCGTTGCCAGTAAGAGGACGCCAAAATCGGGTCTCTAGGGGTGCGCGCCGCCGGCCAGTGGTGGCGGCGCGATCGGTCGGGGCTACGATCCGGGACTCCGGACAGCATGGTATTTCGCACATTCCCCTGGGCGCCCTCATCAATCGGGCGCCAGGGTTGGAGCTGCAATGGCCGTTGTCGTGATGAAATTCGGCGGGACCTCCGTCGCCAATGTAGAGCGCATCCGCAATGTCGCGCGCCACGTAAAGCGCGAGGCTGATGCCGGCAACAAGGTTGCGGTCGTGGTCTCCGCGATGGCGGGCACGACCAATCAACTTGTCCAGTGGGTGAACGAAGCATCGCCTTTGCACGACATGCGCGAGTATGACGCCGTGGTCGCTTCGGGCGAGCAGGTGACTGCGGGCCTGACAGCCATCGTCCTGCAGTCAATGGGCCTGAAAGCGCGCTCGTGGGCGGGTTGGCAAATTCCCATCGAGACAAGCTCAGCTCATGGCTCGGCCCGGATCATGGAAGTTCCAGCCGGCCGCCTCAGCGCCTCGATGCAAGCTGGTGAGGTTGCCGTCATCACTGGGTTCCAAGGCGTGGAGCCCGAGGAACAGCGCATCGCCACTTTGGGCCGCGGCGGGTCGGATACCAGTGCGGTGGCTGTCGCCGTCGCTTTGAAGGCTGATATTTGTGACATCTACACCGATGTCGATGGCGTCTACACGACTGATCCTCGTATTGTGCCCCGCGCGCGCCGGTTGACCAAGGTCTCCTACGAGGAGATGCTCGAGATGGCCTCCTCGGGTTCCAAGGTACTCCAGACGCGTTCCGTCGAACTGGCGATGGTGCATGGCGTGTGGACCCGCGTCCTGTCGAGTTTCGTGGCACCTGAGGACATGGAGCCTGTCCGGCTCGACAACATGGACCGCATTGGAACGATTATTTGCAGCGAGGACGAGATCGTGGAACAGCAGGTCGTCAGTGGCAT
>CAZZPH010000112.1:0-8043 GCA_964655725.1 uncultured Hyphomicrobium sp. | reverse complement strand
GGGACAAATGCCACCCTCCTGTTCCGCCGCCCGGAGGGTTAACGAACCTGTCACATGACGGCGCTACGACGGCACGCACGATGTGCTTCTAGGATTGCCAGTCATGAAGTTGTATCAGAGAGGCGCCGGCTGGTTTGAAATCCGCGGCCGTGCCCTCGGCGCCAGAACGAGGCCACCAATGTCCGACATTGATCTTGCCAAGCCGCAGCCCCTAATGGCCGGAAAGCGCGGCCTCGTCATGGGGGTCGCCAACGAGCGCTCCATCGCCTGGGGCATCGCGCGTATTCTGGCGGGACAAGGTGCTGAACTCGCATTCACCTATCAAGGCGGCGCATTCGGCCGGCGCGCTGTGCCGCTCGCGGAGTCGGTTGGCGCCAAGATCATCGAGGAATGCAACGTTCTCGACCTGCCGAGCGTCGAGCGCGTGTTCGATCGCATCCGCGCCGAGTGGGGCGGCCTCGACTTTGTCGTTCACGCGCTGGCCTATTCCGATCCGAAGGAACTGGCGGGCCGGTATGCCGACACCACGCGCGACAATTTCACCAACACGATGGTGATCTCCTGCTTCTCGTTCACGGAAATTGCCAATCGCGCTGCGGACCTCATGCCCAATGGTGGCTCGCTGTTGACGCTGTCCTACGGCGGCGCGACACGCTGGGTTCCCTCCTACAATGTCATGGGGGTCGCAAAGGCTGCCCTGGAAGCCTCTGTGCGCTATCTTGCGGCCGATCTCGGACCCCAGGGCATCCGCGTCAACGCGCTGTCGGCTGGACCCATGCGCACACTTTCGGGCGCTGGCGTCTCGGATGCGCGCGTCATCTTCAATTTCCAGCGCGAGAATTCACCCCTGAAGCGCACACCCACGCTGGATGAGGTCGGCGGCTCCGCGCTCTATCTCCTCTCGCCGCTCTCGGGCGCGGTGACGGGCGAAGTTCACTTCGTCGATTGCGGCTATAACACCGTATCGATGCCATCGCTCGACGCCTTGAAAACAGCCGAGCAGGAGCATTCGGTGGCGGCAACCGGCCGTTCGCCCGGCGAAGCCGCCGAGTGACAGAAGCGGCCTTGACGAGCACAGGCACAGCGGCGCATTGATCCGCTCCATGATCGGGGTGTTCGATTCAGGGCTGGGGGGGCTTACGGTGCTGCGCGCGCTGGCCGGCCGCTTTCCAGAATTGTCTTTCACCTACCTCGGCGACCACGCCAACGTTCCCTACGGTAATCGTCCCTCAGACGAGATCGTCGCCTTGACGCGGGCGGCCGTCGAGGCGCTCTTCGAGCGCGGAGCGCGTCTGGTGCTTCTGGGATGCAACACGGCCACCGCCGTCGCTGCACGGGAATTGCAGCAGAGTTGGCTGCCCACAACGCCCTGGCGTCAACGCGGCCACAATGTTCTGGGTATCGTGGCGCCGACCGTAGAAGCTGCGACGCAGACGCCGTGGTCGGTGACGACACCGCAATACCCGCAAAAGAATCTTACCGACTGCATCGCCGTATTCGGGACGACGCGCACAGTGCAGTCCGGCGTCTATCCCGAAGAGATCCGCAAGCGCTGCCCCAAGGCCACCGTCGTCCAGCAGATCTGCTCGAAACTCGCCGGTGCCATCGAGGACTCTGCACCTCCGGCTGATCTCGACGCCCTCGTCGCCGAAGGCATTCTCGGCGTCTTGGCTCAAACCGGCGGTGCACCGCCCGACCGCGCGATCCTTGGCTGTACGCATTTTCCGCTGGTCGAGCATCTCTTTCGCGCTCACCTTCCGCCGGCCACCCGCATCCTCTCCCAGCCCGAGATCGTCGCCGACAGCCTGGAGGACTATCTTGTCCGGCATCCCCATTTCACCGACGGCAACAACGGCACGCTCCAATTGCTCACCACGGGCGACCCTGCGGTGATCAGCGCGCGTGCGCGCGTGTTCTGGCCTGAGGCCACCCAATTCGCACGCGCCTGATGCCTACTTCCAGGTGAACTGAAGCCCGACCCGTCCGCCGACATTGCCGTCGTCGAGACCGACGCCAACGCCGCCACCGATCGCGACCGTCTCGCCACCTCCGAAGGCGTTGCTGCTCAGCAGTCCCATCATCGAGGCGCCCAGCGCATTCTCGCCGCCGTAGTGACCCCAGCTCACGCGGATGCCCAGCGTATCGCCATTCAGAAGCACAGGATCGGCGAGCGCCAACGCCACGGCGACACCCTCCATCGCCTTGTCCGCGCGCTCGTTGGCACGGTCAATCCGCCGGTCGAACGTGCCGACCGTGTCAGAGAGCGCCTCCACACTGCCCTCCATGCCCGACATCCGGTCCTCCAGCGAGGATGTCCGCCCCTCAAGATTGACGATGCGGGTCGTGTTGGAGGTGATATTCGCCGAGTTGGCGTTGGTGCGTTGTGTGAGGTTTGTGATGTTGGTGGTGTTCTGGATGGTCTGGCCTTCCACGTTCGTGACGCGGTTCTCAACGGAGGTTGCACGGCCCTTCAACTCGTCGATATCGACCTCATTCACCGCCGTCCGGTTCTCGACGTTCGTGACCCGCCCTTCGACAACGCTGGTGCGGTTCTCCACCGCCGTCGTCCGGCCGGACAACGCTGCGATGTCCGTCGTATTGGTATTCGTCTGATCTTCGACGCCGGTGATCCGCTGGTCGGTCGTCGTGCGCCAGCCCTCCAGTGTGGTGATGCGCCCTTCGTGATTGCTGGCGGTCGTCTGAAGCGTCGAGATCTGGGACTCGTGACCGTCGACACGGGTTGTCAGCGTGTTGACCGCGGCCGTGTTGGCGCTGGTCGCCGACTGCACGGCGGTAACGTCGGTTCTAAGAACCGCAATGTCAGAGGCATTCTGAGTGACGGCCGTCGACAAGCTGCTGATTGCCGTGGTGTTGGCCGATGTCTGCGTCTGAAGCGTGCTCACATCGGTCTGGAGGCCGCTGATCGCGGTGGTGTTGCCATCGACCTGGGCCTGGAGTGCGCCGCCATCACCGGCCAGATTTCCATCGGCATCGGTGGTGACGACCTGGAGCGGACCCGACTGCGCCGCGCGACTCGCCGCCGAGGTGATCCCTGCGGCCGTATAGGTGTTCGTCGCGTTCCCGATTGCGATCTGATCGGCGCGCGTCGTCGTCACCTCCCAGCCAAGCGCCATGGAGTTGTCGTGCGCGGCACTCGCCCCGCGGCCAAGAGCCGTGGCACCGTTCCCCGCGGCGCTGGAGAACTCACCGACGGCGGTGGAATTGTCACCACTTGCGACAGCCTCCTGGCCAAAGGCCGCACTGTCAGCGCCGGTCGCCTGTGCATCACTGCCCACCGCTGTGGATCCTGATGCGATCGCGCCCGCACCGAGTGCGACAGCCCCGCGGGACGTCGCGCTGGCACCTTGTCCGGCGGCGAGCGTGCGCGCCTCGATCGCTTCAGCACCCTGGCCGAGTGCTGTTGCACCCTCGGCCGTCGCTTGAGATCCTTGGCCAACAGCCGTTGCCGCCACGGCCTCCGCCCGGGCGTTTGCGCCGTAGGCCGCCGCGTTCTCCGCTGAGGCTGCCGACGACGTACCGGCCGCGATCGATGCCGCCCCGCTCGCCGCAGCGCTCTTGCCGAAGGCCGACGCGCCAAGGCCCGACGCGCTGGCGGCCTGCCCGTAGGCCGACGCATTCTGCTGGGTCGCGCGCGCGCTGGCGCCTGCCGCGGTGGTGTTCATCGCGCTTGCGCGCGCATCGACGCCCGTCGCCGTCGAGAATTCTCCACTCGCCTGTGAAATTGCCCCAATGGCCGTCGCGCTCTGGGAGGAGGCTTTTGCAGCGCGCCCGATGGCAGACGTGTTGTCGCCCACCGCTTCCGACTGGGTGCCGATGGACGTCGCATTGAGGCCCGTCGCCTGAGCGCTGGAACCGGTCGCCGTGGTGTTCAGTGAGCGCGCATCGGCTGAGCTTCCCACCGCAGTCGCGTTGTTGCCCGTGGCTTCCGCAGCGCTGCCGATGGCGGTGGAGTTGTTGCCGCCGCCAACGGCGACCGATCCAATGGCGACCGCGTTCTCACCTTCTGCGCGCGCGTAAGATCCCGCTGCCAGTGAATTTCCGCCAAGCGCGCGGGCGAAATAGCCGCTTGCCGCCGCATAGTCACCGGTTGCTTCCGTTGCGAAGCCGAAGGCCGTCGCGCCCTGCCCCGTTGCCAGCGCATCTTCTCCGCAGGCGATGGAATAGGTCCCGGCTGCGGCGTTGCCCGTCCCGCCGCCATACTGCTGGCAGACGAATTGAGCCGATGCGCCGCCCGCAAGGACGAACGCTTCCAGACCGATGACAACCGTCGCCGCCGAGAGCTTCAAGGCGGCACGGTGCGAGAGGGGCGCGAGCAAGGTCGCCGTGCCCGGATCGATCTGATGGCGTGCGCCCGTAACCGGGGAGGATGGATGGGGGCCGGCTGCTGCCCGGCAGCCATTATTCGTGACAAGGTTGGTTGGGAGACGACGCAAGACACAACACTCCTGAAATGACCACCGGACAGCACCGCCCGATCACGCCCTCAGCGATGCACGCATCGCGTGTCGGACGCATTATGCTATACTTAAAGTTGTAAATTTGAGGTTAACCGCCCATTAAGTTGTGCCGTCGCCGGATCAAGCGCGACGCATCTCAATGCAACAACTCATGCCGGCAGCTTAAGCACGATCACCACGAAGCTGACGCCCATATTGAACAGCACGTGGACCAGGATCGGCACCCGCAGGCTGCCCGTGCGCACCAGGAGCCAGCTCAAGAGCAGCCCCGATGCGAAGAGCTGCGCATAAGCAAGCTCCGTGCGGTTGACGTGCAGCGCCGTCCATGCGGCCGATGTGATGATGGCCGCGGCGATGACGCCCACCCGCGACCGCGCAAGCGCCGAAAACAGAAACCCGCGAAACAGAAGCTCTTCAGCCACGGGAGCGAGCAGGCACAGGATCGGCGGCATCAGCCAGCTCATCTCGCGTGCCATCAGTGTGCGGTAGGGGCGCACGTCGGCAGCGACGATGCCGGGAATGGCACAGAGCAGCACGCCGAACCACAGCGCGGTTGCGAGTACCGAGACCGCAAGCGCTGCGCGATAGGCCCGCGCGCCATGAACAGGTGGGCCGAGCGCCAACACGTCGCGCACGCGGCCCGCAAACAGCCACGCGGCGATCAGCGTCAGCGCGATGATTGCGAGGTTGAGCCCCACCACGTAAAGGGCCTCGTGCGTCATGAGACGCCCTTCGATCTTGCCGGGCGTGAAAGCGCCAGGCGCACCGAGCCCGACCCACCATGCGTAGGTGCGCGAAACCACAAAGCCCGAGAGAGGCGCTGCCGCGACGATGGCGAGCGTGGCGAGGATGGCGGAGAGCGCACCCCAGGGCGTGCATGGGCGGTAGGCGCCGGGCGGGCCGAGCGCGCCGCGCACGCCGCCCGCAATCTGCTGCATCACGTCAGCGATCCACATGCCCCAGAGCCTGCATCCCGTCACGCGCGCGTCAAGGCCGGATCGCGTGCACAGCCGGTCTGAAAGGGGACAACTTAACATCACCCCTGCCCGGAGGCGCACACGCCGCCGACGCAAGACTGTGCTGTCACGCTTCTGATTTCATATGCGAAGGCCGCTTGCGCCACGACCCATCGGATGCGGAACGCCTCGCACCTGAACGTGGTGCGATATCCTACTAAGGTCCGCGAGCGCGGAGACGGGCGCCGCGGCTATGGTTGCGTCCGCGAAGCGCGTCCCCGTGGTGCTGAATCGTCGGCCCAACGGGCGGGAATTGCGACGAACTGAGGGAGACGTCTATGTTGAGTACACGACCTTACGAAGTACCCCAGTCCCTGATGGCGGGATTGCGGGCGCAGCCCATGCCGACAGTGGTGGTCGCCGCGAATTCTGCGGTCGTGATGGAAAGCGTCAAAGCGGCGGTCGACGCCCGGCTGATCGACCCGATCCTGGTGGGTGAGCCCGCACTCATCGAGAAATCCGCGGCCGAGGTGGGATACGCGCTCGGCTCGGCCCGGATCGTGCCGGCAATGGGCGAGGATGAGGCGGCACAGAAAGGCGTCAAGCTCGCCAGCGACGGCACTGCCGGTATCGTCATGAAGGGCCATCTCCATACCGACGTGCTGATGCGCGCAGCGCTCCACAAAACCGACGGGCTGAGGTGCGGGCGGCGCTTCACGCACGTGTCGCATTTGACGATCCCCGGCAGCTCGAAGGTTCTGATCCTGACCGATCCGGCCATCAATGTGCTTCCCGACGGCCCGACGCGCATGGACCTGGTGCGCAACGCGGTCGATGTTGCGCGTGCGGTGGGCATCAGCCGGCCCAAGGTCGCGCTCCTGTCGGCGGTCGAGATTGTCAATCCGAACATGCCCTCATCGGTCGCTGCCGACGAAACGCAACGCGCCTTCAACGCAGAAGGCCGCGATCCCGGCTTCGATATTGCCGGACCGTTTGCCTTCGACAATGCCATCTCGCCGGAGGCGGCGCGCATCAAAGGCGTGAGCAACGCGGTCGCCGGTCAAGCCGACATCATTGTTGCCCCCAACATCGAGACGGCCAATGCCATTGGACGCATCATGGTCTGCTTCATGAGCGCCACGCTCGCCGGCGTTGTCATGGGCGCCAAGGTGCCGTTCGTCTTGACCTCGCGCGCCGATCCTGCGGTCGCCCGGATCGCCTCTATCGCGCTCGCCCGCAAGATCTCCGAATACGCGGCAACTTGAGCCCAGGGATCGGCGGCTTGACGGCCCCGTTGCCCGGCCGTCAAGCCACCTCAGCGCCATCATCACATCCGCTCCGGAGCGGCATAGCCGCGCCCACAAGACCCTTCAAAGGGGGCTGCCGGACACGGCTCAACTGTCAGGTGGTTACGATCTCAGGACAGGCAGGTCACAGTCATCGCACTTCGACAATGTTCGCGCCATCTTGCGGCTAGGCTACCCATCTATAGGATAGCTGACAATCTGCATTAGCTCGAGCAGCCCCCGGACACATTATGTTCAAAGCATATATACGCGCCACCAACATTCTATCAATTTTGGCAATCTTGGCGCTTCTCCGCGAAACCGGGTTGGGAAATTTTCCTTCAATATTCAACGCAGCGTTAGACTTATACCAAGCCGTCATAGGATTTGCATTTGGCTGGATGACGCCTGTCATTCAATTTTATTTGACTTCGTTTCTCAGCCGTTTCGGAATTGAAGCCACCTTGTCACCGATTTGGCCTCACGTAGCCCTATTGACTGGACTATACTTACTCCGCAACGCAGCGCGCCTTCTCAGTGCCGGCCGCCCCGCAGCTTCACTCTATCAGTTTTTTGTCTCGATCTTTCTCATGATCTCAATTGGTATTGGTGCTGGACTAATCGATCATAACTTCAACACTGACGCGTCTAACATTATCGTCGCAGCGGCGCCGGCTATAGGAACGATGCTAATGGGCATAGCTCAGGGATTCTGGTTTGCCTATCATCCCGAGGACCGCTCACATCGAACTTGGCCCGACTTTGGTGGCACACCTTTCTTCTTCGTCATGCAGCAGACAAAATATGCCTTAATTCAGTTTCTCGGTGGATTGATAGTCATAATTTCTGTCCTCAATCTTGAGGTGGTTGCACAGTCCAAGTCCCCTGGAATCATTGCGATGATGTGTTGGGTCGTCTATTTGGCAATGTATTGGATTGTGACAGCTCTTGTGGCTGTGCGGAGTAGCCCAGGCGGTAGAATTGCCGCGCGATTCTCGGAGCATCCGGCAGCAATAGTGGGCAAAAGCATATTCCAGATTGTATTCGGCGTGATCGGCGCTATTTTTGTGAGCGTGGGAATGAATTACTTCGGAAATTGATGCCCGAAGATACTCGCCACCCTCGCCGTCGCGGGTTCGGCTGCAACGGACACCGCAGACCCCGTGCCGCCCGGTCTGGTGGCGCCGCTGGTGCCGGCGGAGCGGGCCGTGCTTGCCGACGTGCCTTGCATCGGTCAGGTGACGGCGTGGATCTATGCGGCCGATCTGGCCATTCCCCTGCTCGATATGGGCGAGGCGGCGCGCTGCCAGATCCGCTCCGCCG
>CAZZPH010000111.1:0-8100 GCA_964655725.1 uncultured Hyphomicrobium sp. | reverse complement strand
ATAATCGGGCGGCAAGCCCCACTTCTCACGGTACTCTTCCGGCGAGAGATTGTAGTGGGTCCGCAGGTGTCGCTTCAGTGATTTGAATTTCTTGCCGTCCTCCAGGCACACGATGTGGTCTGGCATGACAGAGCGCTTCACCGGCACTTTGGGCTTCAATTCCTCCCGCTCAGGAGGGGGCGCATTACCTGACGCCCGGCTCAACGCCGCATGGGTCTCACTGATCAATTGGGACAGTTCGGCCGGACTTAGCGCATTATTGCTGACAAACGCTGCAACGATGCGCGTGGTCAATTCCACCAGTCCGGGCTTGCTTGTGTCGTCCAAGGAAACTTCCTTTACTGTAAGTATCCTACGAAAGATAATCTTGCAGAAGATCAAACAAGTCAAGGTGACTTATTTGAGTATTCTTCGTAAATTCAGAAGTCGTCAGTTGATGGCAATAGTTTGAACCATTTCTCGTTGAATCCGCCCTGGCGGGTGTTTACCGTCGTCAGGAACGTGAGCCTGGAACGTGCCTTGCGGCGCTCCGCGCTGAGCGAGCAAACCATCACCGCGCCGGCCCGAGGCGCGACGCAATTTCCATTCAGAAAGCTGCCATGCTCCCACCCACGCCACCGCGCGCTGAAGCCCGTCCGACGGTCAAGACCTGCCACGGGATCACCCTGACGGATCCCTACGACTGGCTCCGAGCCCCCAACTGGCAGGAGGTCATGCGCGATCCCGCCAAGCTCGATGCGGAGATTCGCGCCTACCTGGACGCGGAGAACGCCTACACGGACGCGATGCTTGCCGACACTGCGACCCTGCGCACGCGGCTATTTGAGGAAATGAAGGCGCGCCTGAAGCCCGACGACAGCACCGTGCCGAGCCCGGATGGTCCTTGGGACTACACGTCGAGTTTCGTGGCCGGCGGTCAATATCCCCGCTTTGGCCGGCGACCTCGCGGGGGTGGAGAAGAGACGATCCTCATCGACGGCAACGCGCTGGCAGCCGGTAAGTCCTACTGGGATCTGGGTGCCAGCGAACACAGCCCCGATCATCGTTATGTCGCTTACTCGACCGACGATAAGGGCTCGGAACTCTACACCATCCGCATCCTCGACACGGAAACGATGAGTGATATCGCCGATGTCATTGCGGACACACGTGGCGATATGGTCTGGGCGAACGACAGCCGCACCCTCATCTATGTCCGCATGGATGCCAACCATCGGCCCCGGTCCGTCTGGGCGCATACTCTGGGCACAGACGTCTCTGCCGACCGCCTGATCTACGAGGAGCAAGACGAGGGGTTCTACATCGCGATCGGAAAAACCCAGTCGCACGCATTCATCCTCATCAACGCCCATGATCACGAATCGAGCGAATTCCACTTGCTCGATGCGAATGCAACCGACACGCCGCTCCGTCTCGTGACCCCACGCACGCGCGGCCACGAGTACGATGTGGAGCATCACGGCGGCCGCCTCATCATCACGACCAACTCTGGCGGGGCAGAAGACTTCCGCATTGTCGAGGCCCCGCTCGACGATGTCGGCATGCCCGCGTGGCGCGAGATCGTGCCCCACCGCCCCGGTCGCCTGATCATCGATACAAACGTGACACGCGACCACCTCGTTCGCCTGGAGCGCGAAGACGGCCTGCCCCGCATCGTGATCCAGCACCTGGACACCGGAGAGGAGCACCAGATCGCGTTCGCCGAGGAAGCCTACGCGCTCGGCATGATGAGCGGGTACGAGTTCGACACGGTGAACCTGCGCTTCACCTACTCATCGATGACGACGCCAGCGGAAACCTACGACTACGACATGACAACCCGCGAGCGGGTTTTGCGCAAGCGCCAGGAGATTCCGAGCGGGCACGACCCGTCGCGCTATGTCACCCGCCGACTGATGGCGCCGGCACCTGATGGCGAATTGGTTCCCGTGACGCTTCTCTATGCAGCCAGCACACCTCTGGATGGGAGCGCGCCCCTTTTTCTCTATGCCTACGGCGCCTACGGCATCTCGATGCCGGCCTCGTTTTCGTCCGGCCGGCTGTCCCTCGTCGATCGCGGCTTCATCTTCGCGATTGCCCATGTGCGCGGCGGCAAGGACAAAGGCTATCGCTGGTACAAGGACGGCAAAGCCCGCAAGAAGACCAACACCTTCACCGACTTCATCGCCGCAGCCGAACACCTCGTCAATCAAGGGCTGACGCGCCGCGGGCGCATTGTGGCGAACGGTGGGTCCGCTGGTGGCATGCTGATGGGGGCGATCGCAAACATGGCGCCCGACCTGTTTCTCGCGATCATTGCCGACGTCCCCTTTGTCGACGTGCTCAACACGATGCTCGACAAGGATCTGCCGCTCACCCCGCCCGAGTGGCCGGAGTGGGGCAATCCCATCGAGAGCGCGGAGGACTTCGCGATCATCCGCAGCTATTCGCCCTACGATAACGTTGCAGCTCGAAGCTATCCGCATATCCTGGCGACCGGGGGGCTGACCGACCCCCGTGTCACCTATTGGGAACCGGCCAAATGGGTCGCCAAGTTGCGCGACCATGCGACCGGTCCCAATCTGGTCCTGCTCAAGATCAACATGGATGCGGGACACGGCGGCGCATCAGGCCGCTTCGAGCGCTTGAAGGAGACCGCGCGCGACTATGCCTTCGCGCTCAAGATCGCCGGGTTCGACATGTCCGCCGGGACGGCGCCTGCGGATGGCGCCCCCGCTTAAACTGGCGTTTCGCGCTCCGCAGTGAGGATTTCGCGGGGCCCATCGCCAAGCCGCACATCGCAGCCAGCGTCGCTCTGCCACCGCAGATGAGCTTCTCCACCTGGCGCGGCGGGCGGCTGGCCATTCCCGTAACGCGAACGGCGCGGGGATGACCCCCGCGCCTTTTGTCCGTCCCAGTCATAGCGATCAGACTGCACTGGATGATCGCGAAAAGAAAAAGGCCGCTATTCGCGGCCCTTTCCAGGATGCCTTTGTCAGGCGGCCTTATCTCGTAAGGCCGTCGATTTCTTATCCTCCCCGGCTTTCGCTGCGGTCTTCAATGCTATCCCGATGTAGCGAACGCGTCCTCCAAGTTTTGCCTTCTGCACACCGAGCTCGCCGAATTCGCGGCCGAAAGTCGGCAGGGCGAGTGGTTCCTTCTCCTTCTCTTCACACCACGCGCAGTACTCTTCATAGAGCTCCGTTGCCGTAAGGCTGGAGCCGTCTTGGGTCTCGACACTCTCCTTATAGAAGCGCTCCACATCCGTTTCGGGAGCGATGAGCCTCTGAGGAGCCGGCGCAGACCTGTTGTCGTTGGCGCCGGAACGCGGCTTGGCAATCTGAACGGGCGCCGCCTCACGGACGGGGGCCGCCACCACTGCCGCAGTGGTGTTGGACGCAACCGACGACATGGCCGGTGCTACAGGTGAACGGGCATCATAGAGACGCCACTGGCTGAAGGCGATGTACATGCCCAGACCAGAACCGACCTCAAGAAGAAGAGCGATAAAGATCGTCATCGCGATCTGTATCGTCGCAACCTCGAAGCCGGATAGCTTGGCGAGAACCGCAGCTTGCGGATCCGCCTCGGCCATCACAGAGGTCCCGCTCGCGCCCGAGAGTTTCTCGGACAGAACAGCAATCCTTGCACCAAGCCGCTCGGCATCCTTGGCAGCAGCAAGCTCAGCCGTCAGCTCATGATAGCCTTGACAGAACCCGCGGCCTTCCTTGCCGGTCACAGCAGTACAACCCTTGGTCCAACTCCATGGGCGCTGGTTCTGCAGATTGCCGATATCGCTCTCGACAACCCCGATTGGTCGATGACGCGGAACCCAGCCGAGCTGACCCTGCGTCCGCTCCAGGTCCGCGCGCAGATCCTTGTACGTCTGGGCTTCGACGGCACGCTGGCCGGTCGTGTCCATACGATTGAGGGCGGCGTGACCCAGGGCAGACGTAAGTGAATAGGCCACGCAGACCGCTCCGACGACGACAGCCGCCAGCGCCTGTGACCACATTCGATTTCTGATAGCGGCAAAAAGGAAGAACGGAATGAGTGCTTTCAGGCAGTCTGCGGCGGCGGATGCCGAACCGTAGATCAAGCCGTCAAACTCGGTTCTTCCTAAACTGAACCCGAAACGCCAGTTCATTGCAGCCGAGACGGCGAGTAGGACGCCGGCCGCTAGAACTCCCAGTACACCCATCAGGTGTCTCATAGCCCTCTCCATTGCACAGAGCCGGACCGATGCGAACGGTCCCAGATCCGACCCGTTGGTCTTGTTGTCCGGAGGAGAAACGGAAACCGGCAAGACCCCTCGCCAGGACCCACGAAACGGACAGGAGCACTCCGTTTGAGCACGCCGGGCCATCCCCAATGGCCATCGGCACGGAACCACCTGAAAACCGCTTCACAAGCCAGCGACTTGCCGAATCTTCAGCGTCAGAACCAGGTTTATGCACAGGCGCAGTTGCCGCTAGCCCCAAGCCCGTGGAAAACCTCTGAACTCGCCAAAGCGAACAAGTGTCGGACGCGACACACTCCCCTCAGCCTCGGACGCTATGCGATTCGAAATGATTTGTTAAGGGAATCAGCTTCGTAGTTCGAGCGTCTAAAATTCGGGCAGTTGGGGTGGCAGCTAAGCCACAATCGGATGGGTCCGAACCAGACTGATTGATCCACAGGCTGACAGCAACTTACCCACATTCCCACCGGGACTTATGCAGTCCGGCAAGGGCTCGCAGCGCGGTGGAAATGGCGGCGCGATCTCAGCCGATCGACCGGCCGGGGCACCAGTCCTGACCCAGCGCTGATCGCGGTTCAAACGACGTCTGCGGACCATTGTGACAGACCCCCTCGTGTGGTATTAGCTTCTCTTGGCGTCTGCCACCGTTCGGAAGCCTTCCTCTCAGGCGGACTGCGTGTCCAGGGCGCACCCGGGTTTCATTCCGAAAGGCGCTCGCTCAAGGTACCGGCGAGCTTGAACTGAAGACCGCCGCAGACGATATAGCCGTTGCACGAATGCGACCCGTTTCGAAGGGACTGTTAGGGCACCAGGGAGCTTCCCGCCATGCGTAGCGTAGTTGGCGTGACCGCCGTCGGCCTTGGACTGGGATTTGCGCTCTACGCGACGGCACCTGACAGCATTGATCGCGAGGCTCAGGTCGCCGCAGTCACGCGGATCATCGCTCAGAGCGCCACGCCGGAAGGCCCGGCCGTCGTCGCAGCCGAGCAACCGGGATTGCGCCAACCTGTCACGATCGCGACACCCGAACCCCTGATGCCAACCGCACTTTCGCGCGCGGCAGCCGCCGTCGATCCAGCCCGCGTCACACCTGTTCCCCATCCACTATCCAGCGAGATGTCACAGGCCGGCTCGGCCGACACGGACAAGACCATGGCCGCAGCGCCGTGGCAGGTCGTAATCACCACCGGTACGGCCACAGCAGGAGCCGCAAATTCCAAAGTCGCTTCAGCGGCGGCCGGAGCAAAGAGGCCCGCACCCAAAGACAAGATCAAGCTGGCACGCCTCATCCAGTCGGAGTTGAAACGCGTCGGCTGCTATGACGGCAAAATCGACGGGGCCTGGGGACCCGGGTCTCAGTACGCCATGACCTCGTTTGTCCACAGCGTGAACGCCTCGCTGCCGACCACCGAGCCCGACGTCATCCTTCTCCATCTCGTGCAGGGGCATTCGGGCACACTGTGCGCCCAGACGTGCGAGAACGGCAGCGGCGGCACCGCGTGCCCACGCTCGACTGTCGTCGCTGACGTTAGCCCGGCACAAAGCACGATACTTCGCTCACCCGCCCCCGCCCAGGTCGCCGCGGTCGGTCCCGTTCCCGCTCCGAAGCCCGCAACGCGTCCTGAGCCGTTGCCGGGCCGCATGGCGGTCGGCGCTCTAACCTCCCCGGCAGAATTTGTGCCGGCCGGCGTCGCTAGGCCGGAAGACCGCGAAGTCCTCCCATGGCAGGGGGAGCGCGTAGGCGCGGATCTGAACCGCGCACGTTCTCTGTCCGAGGACGCCATCGCATCGCCCCATCTGGCAGCGCTCGAACAGGCCAATTCAGACATCTCCGGTTCGAACCAACCGCCGCATCGCACGAAGCCCCTTTCATCGGTTCCCCATGACGCAGACGAGCCGCCTCCCAAGGCGAAACGCAACGGGCAGAATGCGGGCGCCAACCGGACTGTCAGTAGCGCTGCATCCGACAAGCGGCCACAAAAGCAGGTCGAACGGCAGAAAAAGCGCAATCGCTATGCCACGCGGTCGGTCCAGTCCCTGTTTCTACACCCTCTGGGCCGGATGTAGTGCTTCGATCAGCAGTGGGACGCCACGTCACCTGCACCACGCACGGCACCTGCCGTGCGTCTAAGACGTGGTGACTTGACGCCGCAGCCAATCGAGATATGGCCCGGCCCCCGCTTCGACGGGCACAACCAAAAATGCTGGCGTTTCGTACGGATGCCGAGCGCTGCCCTCGGCAATAACCCGTTCTGTTAACCGCGCGAATGTCTTGATTATCATGACGTACTCTGCATCGCGCTGCAGGCTGCCCTGCCACTGATAGATCGCCACCATCCCGGTCAGAATGTTCACGCAACCGGCAAGTTTTGCCTCAACGAGCCAGCGCCCAGCCGCCTCAGCACTTTCAAGATCGGGAAAGGTCGCATAGACCAGAACGGGCTTGTCGTCGTCCTCCAAGTGCGCGAGCCTCCTGTTGCGTGTTGCATGTTGCATCAACGCCTGACCCTAACCGCTTAGACACCAGCCCGCCATGTCCGAACTCAAAAAGCCACCGCGCGACACGCTGCTGCCGGCCTCCAGGCCGCAGCCGCATCCCTTCGAGCGGATTGCGTTCGTGGCGAGCGAGGTCGCGGAAGCCCAAGACGCGCTGGAACGGCTGTCGAACATCTACGGCAATGCAAAAGTCCCTGATGCCGATGCCATCGTTGCGCTCGGCGGCGACGGTCTCATGTTGCAGACGCTTCATCGCTTCATGAACGATCGCATCCCCATATACGGCATGAATCGCGGCTCGGTCGGCTTCCTGATGAACGAGTACCACGAGGCGGACCTTCACGAACGCTTGCGCGCTGCCGAGCCCAGCCGCGTGCATCCACTCTCCATGGTCGCCTATGACGCAGCGGGCAAGGCGCGCAAGGCGCTGGCCATCAACGAGGTCTCGTTGTTCCGGCAAAGCTATCAGGCCGCCAAGTTGACCGTAGCGGTCGATGGCAAAGTGCGGATCGAAGAGCTGATCTGCGACGGCATACTCGTCGCAACCCCGGCAGGCTCCACGGCCTACAATCTATCCGCCCACGGGCCGATCCTGCCGCTTGATGCCAATCTGCTCGCACTGACGCCCATCAGTCCGTTCCGGCCGCGCAGATGGCGCGGTGCAATTCTGCCCAACCAGGCCCGCATCACCATCAGCATGCGCGAACATGACAAGCGTCCGGTAAGCGCCGTCGCCGACCACACCGAAATCCGTAATGTCGTGCGCGTCGAGGTCGAGCAGGCCCATCATGTGGAACTCCTGATGCTGTTCGATCCCGGCCACAGCCTGGAAGAGCGTGTGCTGGCCGAACAATTCCTCTACTGAGAGGCCGCGTCCATCATCTCTCAAGGACGGCACAAACCACGATGAGTGAAAAATCACCACGCCAGACCACGAGGACCGATCAGGCGCTTTCGCCCGATGTAACACTCGATGCGCGCGGACTGCGCTGCCCCCTGCCCGTGCTCAAAGCCAACAAGGCGATCACGACCGTGCCCCTTGCAGGTGTGTTGGAGGTCCTGGCCACCGACACTGGAGCGAAAGAAGATTTCGAGGCGTTCTGCAGCGCCGGCGGGCACGAGTTGCTCGCGTGCACAGAAACCGATGGGGTCTGTCGCTTTCTAATCCGTCGCATGCGCTAAAGGCTGGCCCGCAAGCCACCGGCCAGGCCGGACTTGGAGCGAGCCTCCGTGCTATGCTTGACACCACCGGGCGGGCCTCGCATAAGGAGCGCCGAATTGCCGACGCGCGCCAAGCGCCAGCAATGCCGGGCGGTTAGCTCAGCGGTAGAGCACACCCTTCACACGGGTGGGGTCGCAGGTTCAATCCCTGCACCGCCCACCAT
>CAZZPH010000110.1:0-8179 GCA_964655725.1 uncultured Hyphomicrobium sp. | reverse complement strand
TGCCTATGTGCTCGAAACCGGCAACGTGGCGCTGCACGGCCAAGCGCGCGATCTGCACGAGAACGACCACGTGCGGCGGGCTTATCTCGGCGGCTAGTGCTGCGTATCTGACGTTTTGTTGCGGCGCTTGCAGCAAGGGGCACCAAGTGTCGGAGTCGGGACACCACAGGGCCCGTGTCCGCGGC
Organism: uncultured Hyphomicrobium sp.; assembly: GCA_964655725.1. Lineage (GTDB taxonomy): Bacteria > Pseudomonadota > Alphaproteobacteria > Rhizobiales > Hyphomicrobiaceae > JAGVSR01. Next base: position 7,994 of record CAZZPH010000110.1, on the reverse strand, counting down.
GTGTTGCTATTGACGCTCGGCCATTGACACGTGGTGTGTGAGCTATTTCGCCGGGCCCATGAAGCGCTGCCTCAGCGGCTCGATGAGACTCTCCAGGCCCTTCGGCAAATAGAGCACGGCAGCAATCAACACGAAGCCGTAGATCATCGGTCTCAATTCGTCGGCGCCAAGGCTGCGCAGAACAATCTCGTTCAGGACCGTCAAGGTGACGACGCCAACGATGGGGCCATAGAACGTCGCTGTTCCGCCCACGATGGCCCACACCAGCACATAGACCATTTGCTCGATGTCAAATCTGTTGGGGTTGATGGCCTGCACGTAGTGGGCATAGAGCGCACCTGAGAGGCCAGCGAAACTCGATGCGATAACGAAGGCGAGCGTGCGGTAGCGGAAGGTATCGACGCCCACCGATTCTGCGAGTTTGTCCTGCCAGTGTATGGCGTGGAACGTGAGCCCCAACCTCGATCGCTCGATGCGATAGAGAATGAACAGGCTGATCGCGACGACGATGCATGCAAAGTAGAAGTAGGTGGTGGCGTCGGCGAAATCGATCGTCAGGGCTCCCAGCTCAATGTTGGGAATGCCGGGAATGCGCTTCAGTCCGGTCGGTCCGCCGAACGGTTCCGTGAAGCGCTTCCAGATGAGGCGGATGATCTCGCCGGCGGCGAAGGAGCCGATCAGGAAGTAGAAGCCCTTCATCCGGAAGAGGGGAAAGCTCAAGGCGTAGGCAATCACGCCAGTGACGAGCATCGACATGATCATGGAGAGGGGAACGGGAAGGCCGATGCGGCGCGCCAGAAGTGCGCTGGCGTAGGCGCCGATCCCCATCATGACGACATGTCCGAGCGACCACTCCCCGGTCAGTGTCATCAGCCGGTAGCTCGACACCAGCAGGACATTGAAAACCAGGAGGACCGCGATCTCCATCTGAGAATAAGACAGCAGATGCGGCAGCACCAGCAGGCCCGCCACGAGCAGAGCCCACAGGAGAAAAGCAGGGCCGAGGAGGCCAGGCCGGGCAGGTTGCAGAGAGTGAGCCGCCTCGCGCATGTTCGCCAAGTCTCCGGTTGATTGTTGATCAGGCCCGTTCGACTGCGCCGAACAATCCGGTTGGCCGCACGATCAGCACGGCGAACATGAGGAGTAATCCAACGATGTTGGCGATCACGCCATCATAGAACGTTGTGACGAAGGTGTGCACGAAGGCATAGAGTACGGCTGCGATGACGGCTCCCTCGAGGCTGCCGATCCCTCCGACGATGATGATGATGAACGCCGTGACGATGATCGAGTGTCCAATGAAGGGTGTTGGATTGACGAGCGGTGCCGTCAACGCGCCAGCGACACCGGCCAGGGCCGCCCCGATGAACATCGCAATTCGCGCCGTCTGATTGAGAGAAATGCCCTGGAGCGCTGCTGCATCGGCGTCCTGTGCGCAGGCTCTGAGCGCCCAACCGAACTTCGTGTGCCTGAGAAACGCCCAAAGCGCACCGAGCAGGACGATGGCGGCGATCACCACATACATGCGCTGCATGGGGAACATTACGCCTTCCATGATTTCGATCGTGTCGCGTGTTGGTGGCGGGACATGACCCATGCGGCGGCCGAAGCCGAGAACCGCAATCGTCTGCAGGATGAGAAGGAATCCGATTGAGGCGATGAGGCCCGCAAGCGGATTGTCGCGCAACGGCCGGAAGAGCGTGCGTTCCATCAAGAGCCCCAGCATCCCCACGAAAACGAGACCGGCTGCGACGGCCGCGAAGAATGGAAACTGCTGCTGAGCGTACAGGAAGACGACCGCGTAGGCGCCCATCATGTAAAGCTCGCCGTGGGCGAAGTTGATGACACCCATGACGCCGAAAATCAGCACGAGCCCGACGGCGATGAGCGCCATGTAGCTTGCTGCGTACGTCGCATTGAGCGCGGTCTGAACGAGTAGCTCCATGCGCGATGCGCTCCCTGACGGCTCGTTGGCTCGGATCTGTCATCATCCGGTGCGAAGTACCGGTGGCTGTAGAGATGACTGAGGCGGTGGGCGCCGTGCTGCGGGCCGTGTGACAGCCCGCAGCAGTTTTCATCCGTCAGCCGCGCTGGTTCCACATCTGACCGAGTGCGGTCATGTGTTTGATCATCAGATCCTTGTTCTTGCCCCACCATGCCGGGATGGAACGGTATTCCTTGATCACCGCCTTGCCATCCTCGATCACGACGACGGGCCAGTTGCCGACCAGCGCATTGTCGATGCCGAAGAGTTCCTTGCCCCACCATTCGGCATCACCGAAGGCGTGCTTGCCCTTGCCGCCCTCCTTCATGGCCGTGAGGACGGCGTCAGGTTCGACGCTGCCAGCGCGCTGGGCGGCATCGACCCAAAGGTCCATGATCGATGCGTATTCCCAGGACACGGCGCTCCACTCGCCTTCGCCGAAGCGCTTCACGTACTCGGCGAAGAACTCACCGGGCTTGTCGAAGTTGACGCGGCTGTCGGCAAGTGCAGGGTCGTCGAAGTCGGGGAACTGGAAGATGAAGCCTTCCATGAATTCCTTCGACGTTTTCTCGATGATCTTGGGATAGAAGTCGGCGGTGCAGGAGATGATCTGCCCCTTGAAGCCTTGCTGGAAGGCCTGCTCGCACAATGGGTGGACGTAGTCTGCGTAGCAGGTATCGAGGCAGACGATGGCCGGCTTCTTGGCGAGGAGCTTGGTCATCACGGGTGCGAAGTCCGTGGTCGCTGGATCGAAGAACAAGGGTTCATCGACGACTTCGATGCCGGCAGCCTCGAATGCTGCGAGGTAGGTTGCCACGGAGGGCTTGCCGAGGCTGTCGTCCTGCGCGCAGATCACCGCAGTCTTGAGGTCGGGCTTATTGGCGGCCAACCAGTCGACCCCGGTGACATTGTAAATCGGGTGGACTTCGCAGGGCGCAACGAGGGTCTTGGTATCGGGCGTCAAGTCGCTGGGGAGCAGCGTGGAAACGAGCATGCCCTCGCGTGCTGCAATTTCCTGAACGCCGGGCCACGGATCACCGCCGAGCATCATGATGAACTTGACGCCGTCCTCCTTGATGAGTTTGGTCGCACCCGTGCGTGCCTTTCCGGCATCGTATTCTTCGTCATAAGCGACAAATTCAATCTTGTAGGTGTCATCGCCAATCTTCACGCCGCCCGCAGAGTTGACGCGGTCAGCCCAGACGAGGCAGCCATCGAGGCCAGGCTTGCCCCACGCGGCAACCTCGCCGGTCAGGGGAGCAAGAAAGCCGATCTTGACCACCTTCTCACCTGCCATCGCGAGGCTAGAGAAGGGGCCCGAACTCATCGTCAATACTGCGCTCGTCGCAGCAGATGATTGGATGAAACGGCGGCGGCTGATTTTTCGCGAAAGTCTCGTCATGGTCTCTCGGTCCTCCGACTAACTTGCCTCAAGGGCTTCGATCGCTGACGCCGTGATGGACATCACGGCGGTCTTCGGGAGAGGGGCCGGATCATCTCCGGCCGGTCGAGATGCTTGGAGCGATCAGCGTCCAGTCTCGCGCGCGTTGCGCGACACGCCCACCGCCGCCGCAGACCAATCTGAACCAAAACAAACCGGAGCGGCCGATTGGAATAGTCCACAAAACCCTGCTTGAAATCAAGTGGTACAATTGGTTGTTTGTATGCAGCGGCGCCCTGGGTGTTTCAGCGACCTGCACGACTTCAGTTTTCTTGGACAAAAAAATGCCGCGCCCGGTGCAATGCAATTGCACGAGGCTGCCGAATGAAAGGCCAATGGTGCCAGCATGGCAGGAGTGCAATGGGAGTGGGAAACGCTGTCCGTGGCCGCTATCGAGGCCTGCTCATTGGGCGATCTGATGGCGGCCGTCCATTTGTGGCAACGCAGCAGTGACGTTTCATCAGAATTTTCCGATGGCGATCCGCGTTGTGCTGCAACAGCGAACAATGTCGGGATCGCCCACCTCATTCGGGATGATCTGGACCGTGCGCATTCCGCTATGCAGGACTCTCTAATCTCGTGGGAGGCATCGCGATCCTGGATTGACCGCATGGCTGTGCCCGTTGCCGCGCGCAGCTCTCTGTTTCATTTGCGAATGGAACAGCGTCATCGCGCGGGTTACGAGACGTTCAAGCGTCATACCGTCAGCAGGCTCCTCGACGGTGCTCAAGCGATCACGCTGTTCAACGTGGCGCTGGTAAGCTTCATGCGCGATGAGGATGATGCGGCCGATACGCTGTTGGCTCAGTCGATTGATATGCGCCGCACCTCGAGCGGACCGTCCGACCCTGCGCTGGCAACGATGCTCGCGCTGCAGGCGGGCCGGCACGATGCCTGCGGGCGGCTTGCCGATGCCGAGGCGTGTTCCGCAGAAGCCCGGCGCATTGCTCAATCTCCAGCGCGCGATGGCCTGGCCCTTTGGCGTGCCGAGCGCCCCCGGCACATCAGTGATATGCGCACGGCACTTGCGGCTGGATACTTGACCGCCATTGGCGATCCTAATTTGTGTCTATGATTGAAGTCTTCAGCGTCCGGGAGAGGGCCGGCAATCGGCCGTGCCGGGGCGTACGGAGGCGAACCAATAGTGAGCCAATTAAAGTATTTGGCTCACCCGATTGCGTATGCTAGGCTCTAAAACTGTGCGCCACTTCCGCTCGCCGGCCACGTAGGCGCGCAATTGGTATGAAATGGTGTAGGGGGCCTCGATGCCGTTGCCGGAAGGCGTGACGTACGTCGTCATCGGTGCAGGGATTCATGGGCTGAGCACAGCCTTCCATCTGGCCAGGGAGCTGGCCGCCAAGGGCCGCGGCTCAGGCTCGGACATTCTCGTCATCGACAAGAAGCATGTCGGCGCCGGTGCCTCGGGCATCGCGTGCGGCGTCGTGCGCAACAACTACTATCAGCCCGCCATGCGCGAACTGATGGCGCACAGCGTCTCGGTGTGGGAGCGCCATGCCGAGGTGTTGAGCTACCATCCCGTCGGCTACATGCAGATCAGTCCGGAATGTATGCATGAGCAGGTCGGCTCCATCTATGAGCAGGAAAAGGCGATCGGCTATCCCTCGGTTTTCATCGAGGGCGCCAAGGACTGCGATCGCTACATGAAGGATATGTTCGTCGACTGGCAGGCGCAGAACATCACCTCGGTTCTTCATGAGAAGAAGGGCGGCTACGCCAACAACATGCGTTCGATCGAGGGACTGGCCAGACTTGCCCGCGATGAAGGCGTTCGTATCGAGACGGGCGTCAAGGTCACAGGGTTCGAGCGTGCGAATGGCGCATCGAGCGCGGTCAAGGCCGTGCTCACCGACAAGGGCCGCATCGCGTGCGAGGAGGTCATTGTGGGCGTCGGTCCCTGGGTCAAGCAGATCTGGGACATGCTCGACCTGCCGGAGAGCATCACGATCAAGGGGCGGGACGGCAAGCTCTATGATGGCCGCCAGATGTGGACATTCTGGTCGCTGCAGGAGGGCACACTCGGCGTCAACCCCGAAATGCAGAAGACCAACGACGGGAAAATGCCGCCTGTCATCCACGTCGACACCGATGCGCCACTCTATTCGGATGTCGATGGGTCGCTCATCACGGACAAGCTCTGGGGCATCTATTACAAGCCCGACTTCTACTTCGGCGGCGTGCAAGGCGGGGCGATGCCCTTCAAGATCGAGACTGCGCCCGATCAGGTCGCCGTCGATCCGTATGGACCCGAGAGCCCCGATTTTATCGTGGGTGAGGATTTCAAGCGCATGTGGGTCTCGGCTTTGGCCCACTGCCAGTCGCGCTTCTCTGGTCAGATGAGTGTCTATCGCGATGAGCCGTCGGGCGGCATTGGCTGCTTCACACCCGACAACTTCCCCATATTCGATCGCTTCTGTGAGAACGTCTACATCATCGCCGACAGCAATCACGGCTACAAGATGCTGGGTGTCGGGGAGCTCGTTGCGCGTGATCTGACCGGCAACGCAAGCAGTCTTCTCGATCCCTTCCGCTTTGGGCGCTACGCCAAGGGTGATCTGCATCCCGTATCCAACAGCCCCTATCCATGGAGTTGAGGGCTGACTGACGGCATCATGCCAGACGGACCACTGCGCAGGCGTGATGTCGTCAGGCAACTGCATTGCGAGACGGCGGCAATGGACTAAGAATAGGAAGTTCACGTAGCGGCAAAGAGTAGAGGAGGAACGGCCCGATGCAGCAGACGACAGATCTCGAGAAACATGTGAATGCTCCGGGTCGATCAGATTTGGTCCGTCAAGTCCGCGAGCAGATCAACAAACTCGGCGTCACCTACATCTACTATCAGTTCATTTCGGTTACGGGCCGTATCGTTGGTAAGGGCATCCCCGCTGATCACTGGGAGCGCACCGCGGAGAAAGGCTTTCAACTCGTTTACGGGTCCACGGCCAACCTCTTCATCGATCGTCACGGCCAGTACATCGGCTACGGTCCAGAAGCCTCCGAGCTGATCGGCATTCCCGATCCCGAAACGTTCGTGCAGTTGCCATGGGAAAAGCGCGTTGCTCGCGTTTTCTGCACCTGCTTCCGTAACCGCGAGGAAGACGAAAATCCCGGCGGTCATCTCTCATCGGACTGCCGCGGCAATCTTCGCATCCATCATGAGCAGTTCGCCCAGAAGCATGGCATGCGTATGCGCGCCGGCTTCGAGCCTGAGATGATGTGGCTCAAAAAGGGTCCGGATGGCCGCCCCAACGGCGGCTACTCGAAGCCCTACTGCTATCATATCGATCAGTTCGAAAGCCTGAGGCCGGTTTCCCTGCGCGTCATCGAGTATGCGCGTGCGATGGGGCTGGACATGATCCAGGGCGATCACGAGGACGCTCCAGGTCAGCTCGAATTGAACTTTACCTACGATGACATCCTGCGCAGTGCCGACCGGCTGGCAACTTACCGTCAGATCTGCGGCCAGGTGGCGCGCGAGTTCGATCTCATCGCCTGCTTCATGACCAAGCCCTTCATGGGTGTCTCGGCCAACGGCTGTCACACCAACGTTTCGCTCTGGAGTGGCGGTACGGAAAGCGTCAATCCGCTCGGCCACACCGAGTTGCCGGGCATGAGCCATAACTTCATGTACGCCGGTGGCGGCACCAACCACTTCATGCCCGACTCGGCGCATCATCACAAAAAGCCGGGCCCCATCGGCCTCCACTGCATCGGCGGCGTGATCGAGCACCTGCCGGCGCTCACTGCGATCGGCTGTTCGACGGTCAATTCCTATCGCCGTCTGTGGGATCAGGGCTTCTGGGCGCCAGTCTATGCCGACTGGGGCTATCAGAATCGCACGTGCGGACTGCGTGTGTCCGCACCCGGGCGCTTCGAGTACCGCGCCGTGGACAGCATGGTGAACCCCTACATCCTTTCGTCGGCGCTGCTGATGTCCTTCGACGACGGTCTCACGCGCAAGCTCGATCCCGGCGAGCCGGAGAGCCGCAACATCTATCAGGCGATGAAAGAGGGCAAAAACGTCAAGAAGCTGCCGCTGACGCTTGGTGAGGCGCTTGAACGGCTCGATGACGACGAGGTCGTCAAGAAGGCCATGCCGGACGAAATGTATCGCGTCTACACCCATTACAAGGGTGACGAGTGGGCACGCTTCAATGCTCAGGTGACCGAATGGGATGTCGAGCGCTACCTCGATTGTCTGCCGTGATGTGCGCGCGGCATGGTCCCTGGCCATGCCGCGGACGCTGATCGGAGCAGCTATGCCGACCGTATCGATGCCGCGTTTGGTTCGCCACTGGAGCGGATCGGGCGAGGGAATCGGCGAGCGGACCAACTGGAAACGACGGAGACGATTGTCATGTGTGGAATTGCGGGCTTGATTCATCGCGGCCGCAAGAGCGACATCGGCGAGGAGATGACCAAGATGCTTCAGGCGCTGAAGCATCGCGGACCGGACTCGACCGGCTATGCGCTCTACGGTCCCGCCGCCGGCGAGGGGCAGTATGTGATGCGCTTCAAGGTGGCCGAGCAGGAGGAACTGCGCCACGG
>CAZZPH010000109.1:3927-8218 GCA_964655725.1 uncultured Hyphomicrobium sp. | reverse complement strand
GGAAGGCTCCGGCAACATCATGGCTCTCGACATTCTGCGCGTCCTCCAGCGTGAGCCCGACGCCGCCGAAATGGTCACCGAGGAACTCCGTCAGGCCTGTGCGGGCGATCCCCAGCTCAAGGCCGCATTCCTCAGGCTGGAGAGCCTTCTGCACGAACCCCGGTATCTGGATCGCCGCGCCAGGGAACTCGCCGAAGGGCTGGCCGTGCTGGCCGCCGGCACGATCCTGCGGGCGCAAGCTCCCCCTGCCATCGCCGATGCGTTCATCGCCACGCGCATCGCCGGTCCTGCCCGGCAAACCTATGGCCAGGGACTCGACAAAGCCGACACGAAATCGATTGTCGCGCGCGCCAGCCCCAATCGCAGCTGAGGGGAGTGCTCTCAGGAGGCGTTGCTGTCGGCCTCGAAGAAGACATCGACCCGCATGCCTGTCAGAAGCGGCGGTGCACCATCGAGGGTGACCATGACCTCGAGCACTTCCACATCGGTTGGCCTGCGCGGTCCGCGCGTCATGATGCGGGGCGCGCCAAGTGCCGGCGCCATGGACGTGACGACACCGGTAAACTCCTGCTCGCCGAATGCATCGGCCTTGATCACGGCCTTCTGACCCGGCTTGATCTTGATCACATCGCGCTCTTCGACCTCGGTCCGCACGCGCAGCGTCGAGACATCTCCAAACAGCACGAGCGGCGCCTCGGGCGACGTCACCGCGAATTCACCCTGCCGGGCCCACACATTCAAAACCGTGCCGCTTGCGGGTGCACGCACGCGCCTGCGCTCGATGGCATGCTCGACCTGGGCAACATCGGCCCTGGCCAGCGTGAGGGCCGATTCAAGACGCGTGGGCAGAGGCAGATCTTCCGCAGCAACAACCCGATCCAGTGCGGCGCGCTCGGCGGCAAGCCGCTTGCGCGTGTCGGCGACCTTGTTGCGGGCAGCAGCCAGATCGTCACCATTTGCCCGCTCTGCGAGCACCTTGCGCGTTACCTCGTCGAACGCCCGCAAGGCTGAGAATACGGCACGCTCCGCCTTGGCCACCTCGTCCTCGGCTTTGCGGCGCCCGGCTGCCGTGTCGCCCTCCGCAGGCTCCTCGTCGCGCTCGCGCACGCGCACGGCTTCCTCAGCAAGCGCCGCGTCCAGTTTGGCGAACAAATCTTCGTCGTCGAGACGAACCAGAAGGTCACCCGCCTCAACCTTGTCGTTGACCGTGGCAATGACCTCGGCGATCTCGCCCGGCGACTGGGCGAGAATGCGGATCTCGCCGCCCTTGGGTTCGACCCGACCCGTGGCCGATGCAGCCCAGGCGCGCTTATTGGGCGCCTCGTTGGCGGCCACGACAGCATTCGATGTCGAGGGCCCCGCAGCATGCGCACTGCTGGGGCCGCCATGCGGATTGAGGGTCGCATTCACGATCACGCTCAGCGCGACGGCAATAATGCCCCCCACCGTAAGCGTCTGAATGGTCGGATCGAGCTTAAGCATTAGCCTTACGCCTCTTCTTGGTAAGATCGGTGATTTCGGGCGAATTGACACCCTCGGGCCGGCGCTCCTCGCCGACGATTTTGCCGTCCTCGATGCGCACCACCCGGTCCGCATAGCCAAGCGTCCGGGGGTCGTGCGTGACGGCCAGCACGCTGCGTTGCTGTTCCTTGGCGATGCGTGCCAAAAGGGCCATTACAGCATGACCATTCTCGCTATCGAGCGCAGCGGTCGGCTCGTCGGCGAGCACGATCGAAGGTGATGCGGCAATGGCGCGCGCCACGGCGACGCGCTGCTGCTCACCACCCGAAAGATTTCCCGGAAAATTGCGCAACCGGTGCCCAAGGCCGACTTCATGCAGCACTTCTTCAGCCCGCGCAGCCGCCGGATACCCCTTCTGTCCCAGCACATCGAGCGCGATACGCACATTCTCCAGCGCGTTCAGCGTGGGAAAAAGATTGTAGCTCTGAAAAATGAACCCGATGTGCTCGCGCCTGATCTCTGCAAGCTCCTCCGGTCCCAGGCCCGCCGTCGGTCTCCCGCCAATCTTGATGGTGCCGGATGTGGGACTCATAATGCATCCCAGAATGGAGAGCAGGGTCGTTTTGCCAGAGCCAGACGGCCCCATGAGCAGTGTCAATTCGCCCGGCACCAGCTCCATGCTGACACCCTTCAGCGCCATGACTTTGCCGGCGCCTGAGCCCAGCTCTTTGACGATGTCGTGCGCCTCGAGAACGGGTGTTTGGCTCATCTGCTGAATACCGTCGCTGGATCGATCTTCGTGACCTTCATAATCGCAGATACCGCTGAAATCGCACACATGAACAGCGTCAATGCGAACAGCCAGAACGCGAGCCCCGGCGTCATGACGAGCGGCAGCGGGGAATTGCGGCTCATCCAGAGAACAGTGAGTGCGATGATCATGCCTAGGACATAGCCGATCACGGCGCTCAGCCCCGCCTGCGCCAGGATCACCTTGTGGATATAGGATGCCGACGAGCCCAGCGCACGCAAGGTCGCGAACTCGTTGATGTGGTCCTTGGTGCTCGAGTAGAGCGTCTGCGCGACGATCACCGTGCCAACGAGAATGCCGAGCAGCGCCCCGCCGATCAGCGCGATACCAGCACCGGTCTTGAACAGCCACTGAGACAGGCTGCGGTCGCGGAATTCCGCCTTGGTCAGAACCTCCGCACCCTCCAGCCTCGTGCGCAAATCTGCGCGAACCGTCTCGACGCTGGCGCCGGGCTCCAATTGCACGAGGAAGAACGTGCTCTTGTCACCCTTCTCACCATCGACATTGAGGAGGTTGCGCGCACGCTGGAGCGGGGTGAACACGTAAGGCGACTGCGTGAAGGACCGGATGCCCTCCGTCAGAGCACGCACCCGCACGCGGCCCACCGCAATCTGCGCGGTGTCCCCCACCCTTTCAATGCCAAGATCGGCCAGATAGGTGCGGTCAACTGCGATCGCATCGGGAGCCCGGATGTCGTCCCATGTTCCTTCGATAAGGTTCCAGGGCTCAAGCCCTCCATCTTCCTTGTCGATCCCGACGACCGCGACTCGCGTCGAGCCGCCACCAGGCTTGCGCCATTCAGCAAATGCGGAAACCATGGGAATGACAGCCTTCACCCCCGGTGTTGCGAGCGCCTGATGGCGCTGTCCCGGGGTCAATAGGATACCGCCTTCCTCGAAGCTCTTGGCGCCGAAGGCCGTAATCCAAAGATCACTATTCGTCCGCTCGATCATGTCGGTGATCATGCGGCTGGATCCCAGATAGAGCCCGAGCTGAACTGCGACCAGCACAATCGAGAACAAGATGCCGACGAGCGTCACCGCCAGCCTGATGCGGTCGTGAAACAGGTTGCGGAAGGCGAGCGTCAATATCATCGCAGATGAGGTTCCAATCACGTGGTCCAAGTGCCGAGGACAATCGGCGGATCGCCTAGCGTCAGGCTCCCGATCAGGCTTTGAACGTCGGCGGAGGGGTCAGCACCGCACTGAACCGTCGCGTGGCGATCGCTTCGCTCGACTTGCCGTTACGCGGGCGACATCAATGACGGTTTCTACTACCCTTGAGGTCATTCGTTAAGAGCAAAGACCTATGTCGGAAAAGTGTTCCGCAGCGGGATGTCCAGTTTGGCTGCTTTCAGACGCGGCCAGACCGTTCGATGCGAAATTTCACGTTAACTTCCTGTTTTTGCCGCTTTCCTGATGCATGACGACTATGAGACACTAGCGCCAAACAGCGAATCAGGGGTCGAAACACTTGTCACGCGGCACCACGACGCAACCTCAACGCAGGTCTTTTTCACAGGCCCACGGACTGTCCGCAGCCTTGGCCGCAGGACTTCTCATGAGTTGCGCCGTGTCGAACGGCGCGTCTGCCAACCCACGCGAAGCGGGACTGTGGTACGACGATTCCGGCAAGGGCGCTGTCGAGATCATCCCATGCGGATCCAACCTTTGTGGACGGATCGTGTGGCTCAAAGAGACGACCAACGCCGAGGGACGGCCACTGGTCGACCGCTACAATCCCAATCCGCAACGCCGCACCACACCCATCTGCGGCCTGCAGATCCTCGGCGGGCTCCAGCCGATGGACGGGGGATCGTGGGATACGGGCTGGATCTATGACCCCAAGACGGGCTCAGCCTACGACGCCGCCATTCAGCTGATGCAGAAAGATCAGTTGAAAGTCACCGGGTACAAGGGCGTCAAGCTGTTCTCCAAAAGCTTCGTTTGGACCCGCGCGCCCGCCGATCTGCCACGTTGCGATGCGGCCACGGGCGGTCAGGCTGCCGCGCCGGCGGGT
>CAZZPH010000109.1:0-3917 GCA_964655725.1 uncultured Hyphomicrobium sp. | reverse complement strand
GTGCTCCCGCCACGCAAGGTCAAAAATCGGCCAAGCCAGCCGCCTCGCAAGCCGAAAAGCTGCCCTGGAGCAAGAACTAGCGGGATGCAGCCCAGCGCGAACAGGGCAATTTGCCCAGGTTGTTCCGCGATACCAGCTTAAGCAAGGTCAGAAAGAAAAAGCCGCGAGGGACAACCCGTCGCGGCTTATTTGTTCTGGTGGGTAAGGATCTTCGCCGGCAACCTGAACGGAGGCTCTACTCAGCAACTCCGGACCGCTTGATGAGGCGTTTGACGGCTTCCCGCTCCTCCAGCCGCTTCGTCAGCCTCACGGCAAAATCGACCGCCCGATCGACAACGATCGAGCGCTGACGGTCGAGAGTGACCATGTGATAGCAATCGTCCAGAACCGTTACCTCAACAAGGCCGCCCAGGTTCTTCTGGAGAACCATGGCGTTCGAAAGCGAGCTTTGATCGTCGTGGCGCGGATGGAAGATCGCGGTATCATGACGGATGCGGCCGAGGCCACGCCGGACGTCGCGCGCCAGGCATGTGAACTCATAGACCAGTCCACCGCCGCGGCCGAACAAGTCCTCGATCGGCCGGTCATCACCCTTGAAGCTATCGATGATGAAGTTTCGGATGCGCTCATCCTTGATTCCGTAAGGGGCGCGCTGCCGGAAATGGAACATGCGCGCAAACCACTTCTGCGTAACAAGTCGGAAAAAGTGGAAGCTCTTGGGGACGGCCCAGCCGTTGGGCCAGATGGTCGGCGCAAACAGCATAACGCCATGCACCTCGTCCGAGCGCTCGCGCGCCAGACGCAACGCAAGCATAGCGCCCGCTGACAGTCCGCCCACCATGATCACATCGCAGTGTGCCTTCATCTCGTCGTGAGCGGTTTCAAGCGCGCGATACCAGTCCCTCCACCCCGAAAGGCCCGACACGTCGGTGCCGCCCCCCAGTCCTGGAAGAAGTGGGCAGTAGACAGTGTAGCCCTGTCGCGCCAATCCTTGCGCAACAAACCGCAGCTCGATCGGGTTTCCGCCGAGGCTGTGGACCAGAAGAACGCCCACGCGTCCGCCAGGGATGACGAGGCTACCCCTGAAACCGACGATTTTATCTTTCTTATTCATGCTTTTAGACGCACTCGCTCGCGCAGTTTGCCCGCTGAATTAAACCGATAGCATGCAAGATGCCAAGTCCTCAGTTGTCGAAACCCATTTCGAAGCCATCAGCCGTGATCCCATGTTGCATGTCGTTCTACACGACAGCGTGACACCGGGGCGTGCGGTTCGAACCGAGATTGCCGCTCGATATTGCGGTGCAACATTTGCGGCACCCCACTTGTGACCCGACCCGGCGAGGATGACGATATGTCAGTGTGCCGCAAGGGAACCTCATGATCGCATACCCCCTGAAAACTCCATGAAGCATCGCGAAATCAATGAGTTGCTAGCACCCTGAACACAGGACCCGCTGCCTGAAGCACCCTCGGATTCCAAGCCCAGTTAGGCGAAATCTTGACAATTCAACTCAGAACGTCACCCCTTTCCACCCAAGCTAACGGCTCTCCTTCCCCCGGGCATACCGTAGCCGGCGCCTCGTGCAGGGAAGGTCAACCCGGCCCATGCACGGCCCATGCCCGGCGATGATCGGACGGCGACGGGCAGACGACCTGGTCCGAAGCCCGGACGCAGCCTCCCTCACAATCCTGAAGATTTGCCTAGCCTGCCCTGCTCACTGCCGATGTCGCACCAGACGCTGCTACGCGCGTCACGTTTGAGGAGTTTCATGGGCGCCGGTTAAGTGCGCCCTATTCCCGCGGACGCATCGCGATATACATAGAAGGGTCACAGCTCCTCATTTGAGCGCTCGCCGGGCGGGCAGCGATGATCGGGACATGAACCACATGGGAGATGCGGTGCGTTGCTGAGACCGAACAGGGCCTTCTCTGCGTTCGTCGCACTTAGTGTTGTTCTGGCACCCGTCACGAGCGCATTCGGCGGGGCGCCGGCCGCCGGAACGCCGCGCGCGGAGAGCCCAGCGCAGCCGCTCGGCTACGACGCGTGTCAAACGACTGACGAGACCGCTTTCCGGACCGCAGTTCGAGACATCACAACCCGATCCTTGAAGGCGAGCGTCGCCAAACTCGACTATCAGGCGTCCGTCGGCGACGTCTGGCGTCGTCTCGATGTCGGCCGCCTCATCGATCTTGAGGTCGACAAGGCAACCGCCGCCGTCCGGGATGAAACCAGTTGGGGCGATCTGCTCCAATCCTTGGGCAGCGAGGAGAAGGCCCAGGCGCTGACAGTGGCCGTGGCGGAGCGTGTGTTCCGCTCGGACGCGATGAAAAGCGCAATCGAAAACGTCGCGGGCGGCGTGGGGCGCGAATTAGCCGGCAGTATTGAGATCGCGACGTCGGATGCCGCTGGACCTGCACTCGAATGCCTGAAGGCGTTTCTGGGTCCCCGTTTCGGAACGACGGTCGCCAGTGTCGTAACCGGGGAGGCGGGCCGCGAGTTCGTACTCGATCCCGACAAGGCTGGCGGAGACGTAACGGCGGGTAGCGTGCTGCGTCAGTCCGGAGACGGGATCACCGGCGCTGCCATTCTGGTCATGCGCCGCCAGCTCGCCAACATGGCGCAAAGAATTGGCCAGCGCATTGCCGGCAGCATCCTATCCCGGCTGGTTTCGGTCGTTGCGGGCGGTGTCGGCGTCGTGCTGATTGCGAAAGACGTGTGGGAGTTGCGCCATGGCGTACTACCCATCATCGCCGGAGAGATGAAATCCCAGGCAAGTAAGGACAAGGTTCAGGCCGAGCTGGCCAGTACGATGGCCGAGCACGTCAACGATTTCATGGACGAGTTTGGCGCTCAGGCGGCCGACCGGATCGTCACCATCTGGCGTGAATTCCGGGCAGCCCATACGAAGGTCCTCGACCTTGCCGAGCGCCAGTCCGACTTCCGGCAATTTCTCGATGGTGCGCGGCCCGACGCGCTGGCCCGGGTCGATGAGGTGACGGCCCTCGTGCTTGCCACCGAAGGCGAAGCAGGCGTTGCGCGCCGGCTCGCTGACGGAACCCTCGATGAAGCCGTCAACAAGCTGCCGGAACCCGCGATGGAAATCGCCCGCCAGACGCGCTCTGTGGAACAGGCCCTGAAATGGAATAGCGTTGCCGGCCCCTCCATCAGCCAGGTCGCCGAGTATGACATTTTCAAACGCGCGGCCCCCGGCGACTTCACCCGGACATCGCTCGCCCGGCTGTTTTCCCTATCGGACCCCCTGGCGATCCGGCGCATGGCGAGCGTCACCCCGGCCGTGCGGGATGTTTTGTTCGATCTCGACCCAACCGTCCTGCGGCGCGCCGCGGGCGTGCTCGACGAGACACGGTTGTCGACGCTGGCTCTCTACATGTCCGGCTTGTCGCGCGAACCGCGTGAGCGGCTGATCGAACTGGTCGCCAAATCCCCAGAAAACTTGCAGATCCTATCCTCGACCCGGGTGCGTGACGCCATCCTGTCCAGCCGCGATCAATCTGCAGCCCTCGACATGATGCTGCGCCCTGCCGCGCAGGATAGCGCTGAAAGTGCCGCCCGTGATCTGGAACTCGCCTGGGAGGGTCACATCCATCCGGAGCTGATCTGGCATCGCCATCCCGTTATCGTCGCAATCGCCATTTTCGCTTTCGTCGTCGCGCTGTTGATTCTCTGGAGGCTCCTGGGACGGCCGAAGCGGGCAAAACCAACCCTTGCGGAAACGAAATCCGCGTGAGGGCAGCCGCTGCGACAGGTTCTGCCCGCACCGACGCGATGCAGCACGTTTCGTCCACAGTGTTGTCGCCGTGCCCGTGTTATATCGGCCAGCCCCTGCTATAAGCCGCTCTAGGATTCTGTGGAATCGCAGGGCCAACGTGGAGATCGTAGTGTCGCTACGCCG
>CAZZPH010000108.1:0-8273 GCA_964655725.1 uncultured Hyphomicrobium sp. | reverse complement strand
GCGCACGTGTCAGTTGCCGATCCCGTCTCTCCGCTGTTGGCACAGGCCTGCTATGCCGCAGCCCAGGCCGAGGGAATTTCCGTCACCAAGGGCGGCACGTATCTTGTCATGGAAGGCCCGCAATTCTCCACTCGCGCGGAATCGAACCTCTATCGAAGCTGGGGGTGCGATGTGATCGGCATGACCAACATGCCGGAAGCCAAGCTCGCCCGCGAGGCGGAGATCTGCTACGCGACGGTCGCCATGGTGACAGACTACGATTGCTGGCACGAGGAGCACGCCGACGTCGACGTGGCCTCCATTATCGCTGTCATGCATGCCAACACCGAGAAGGCCCAGCGGCTCGTCTTGAGGCTCGCGCGGGACTTGCCCCGTGAGCACCCATCCTGCCCCGTGGGGTCTGACCGGGCGCTCGACGTGGCGCTGATCACCGCACCTGAAGCGCGCGATCCAGCTCTCGTTGCCAAGCTCGATGCGATTGCCGGGCGCGTTTTGAAGTCGTGACGGCGCAGTTGTCTGCGTCACGCATCGGGCGTGATCAGAACAAGTCGAGGTGTCCGAGGATCGCTGTGCCGATCTCGGCGCGTTGAGGCAGCGCGGCGGGCGAGGATATGTCCATGTTGAGCGCGAAGCTGTCGATGCGCGATCTGCCCTCCGCGCGGGCACTCTCCACCCATCCCACCCACCAGCCGATCTGGGGCACAGACGCTTGAGACCAGCCGGTCTTGGCATAGAGCGTGCGCCCGTTGCGGCTCTGTGTCCGCAGAGCCTCTTTCACGGCCTGTTGGTTCCCGATGGCAACGAACGGCAGTTCATTGAGGGCCAGAGCCGCCATGAAGCCCGCCTGCTCATAGGCGCTGATCGTCAGCGGACCTTCGAGCCAGAAGGTCTCCACGTCCGCACCGACGAAACCGTTCCCGTATCCGATCTTGTCCAGCCACGCCTCGTATCGCTGAAGGCCGATGCGGCGTGCGATCTCCTGGAAGTGGGGCACCGCGGACACCTGGATCGCGTCGGCGACGGTCATGTCGCGCTCCCAGTCCGCGACCGGCTGTGACGTGCCGTTCCAGGCGATCACCTCGTCCATGCCGGATATGGCGCCTGTCTCCAGTGCAATGAGGGTGTTGGGAATTTTGAATGTCGAGGCGGGTATGAACCGCTCGGCGGCGCGCTGTTCTCCCACGTAGAGGGTGCGGTCGGTGGCTGTGTCGAGATGCACGAACGTTCCGCTGACGCCGCGTTTGAGAAATTCCTCTTCGAGGGCCTCAACCTGCCGCGCCGTTCCGGCACGCCCACCCCGGGGCGCCAAGCCAAGTGATGTCAAAGCCGCCATACCGGCCAGTGCGTCTCTGCGGCTCAGTTCGCGGCGTTTCCGCATCGCCAGCCGGTCAGCTGTTGGGGAAGGTGATGAGGATCTTCATCTTCAACAGCTCGGGGAATGCCGCTTCGAGAGCCTGACCGGCGAACCACAAGATGACCCCGAGGATGATGATCGCCGGGATAGCGGCGAAGACAGCCTTGATGAAAAACATCATCAGCTTGAAAAATGGCACGTCGATCGAGCGGACCGCGGCCGGATAGCTGTCTTCGAACGGGTAGGGTTGGTCGATGGGGTAGGGTCCGGTGCTGGACTCCGAGGCGGGAACCGAGCGGCCCAATGGATCGGCCTGCGGAGGGGCGAACCCCGACGCTGCCTGGGCCTCTCGCTCGCGTGCTTCTCGCAGCCGGGCCTCCTTTTCGCGCCTCAGCGTGCGCGGGAGGTCATCCATGTCGCCGTCGGCAGTGAGCGGGAGTGACATCAGAGCAAATTCCTCGAGTTTGTAAGAGCGGTACTGATCCGGATGTGATCCGAGGCGAATCAGCACCGGTCTGCCGTATGTTAGCCGCCCGGCTACCGGAATGGGTTCGATATTGGTAGTTTGCGCCCTGAATTTGACGGGGAGGTGTCTGTTGGACGATCTGAAACGACTGGTCCGGACGATTCCGGACTATCCCAAGCCCGGGATCATGTTCCGGGATGTGACGACGCTTCTGGGCGATGCACAGGGGTTCAAGGCTGCAATCCAGCGCATGGCCGCGCCGTTCGAGGGGGTTCCGGTCGACGCGGTGGCGGGTATCGAGGCGCGCGGCTTCATCCTGGGCGGGGCAATCGCAGACCGTCTCGGGTGCGGTTTCGTTCCCATCCGCAAGAAGGGCAAACTCCCGTGGAAAACGATCGGCCAGGAGTACACGCTCGAATACGGCGTCGATGTGATTGAAATCCATGAGGATGCGATCAGGCCGGGCGGACGCATCCTGATCGTCGACGACCTCATCGCGACGGGAGGCACCGCTCTTGCTGCGTCCAAGCTGATCCGCCGGTCTGGTGGAGAGATTATGGGAGCGGTCTTCATTATCGATTTGCCGGCGTTGGGCGGGGCAAGCTTGATGAAGGATGCCGACGTTGAGTGTCATGCGCTTATGACATTCGACGGGCATTGACGCCATGGCCGGCGATGGTCTGAGTGCGGAGGCTGTCAATGGGGCGCTGGACGTAATCGCGCGATGGCGCAGTGGCGTGGAGCCGCCGCTGCCGTGTCCCGCCTGCGGGCTGCCGCACCTCACCATCACTGATCATTCTGCACGGCCCCATGCGGAGTGGTATCGATTGACGTGTGCCGCGTGTGGTCTTGATCGCATGCTCAACGTGCCGCTCGGTGCGGTGGTCCCTGGAAACGAGTGCTCTGGCTCATGAAGATCGATGGCGAACCCTATCGCACCATCTGGCTCGCCGGCGACGGCTGGTCGGTCATGATCATCGACCAGACGCGGCTGCCCCACCGCTTCGAGACCGTGCGTCTGTCATCGCTCGAGGAGGCAGCCCATGCCATTTACGCGATGCAGGTGCGTGGCGCTCCGCTGATCGGCGTGACAGCGGCTTACGGCATGGCGCTGGCCATGCGCGAGGGCGACAGCGACGATACGCTCGATTTCGCGGTGGACTTCCTGGCCCGGCAGCGCCCGACGGCGGTCAACCTGCGCTGGGCGCTGGAGCGGATGCGCGCTGCTCTGTTGCCGCTGGAGCCGGCCGGGCGCGCGCCTGCGGCGTACCGGATTGCTGGCGAGATGGCGGAGGAGGACATCGAGACCTGCCGCCATATCGGTGTCAATGGGCTGGATCTCATTGCCCGCATTGCCCGGCAGAAGGCACCGGGTGAGCCGGTCAACATCCTCACGCACTGCAACGCCGGTTGGCTCGCCTGCGTGGACTGGGGTACGGCGACCTCGCCGATCTACCATGCGCACGACGCGGGCATTCCAGTGCATGTCTTCGTCGACGAGACGCGCCCGCGCAACCAGGGTGCGGCCTTGACCGCCTTCGAGCTTGGTGCGCACGGCGTCCCCCACACGCTGATTGTCGATAACGCGGGCGGGCATCTGATGCAGCACGGCAAGATAGATCTCGTCATCACCGGCACCGACCGGGTTGCAGCCAACGGCGATGTCGCCAACAAGATCGGCACCTATCTGAAAGCGCTCGCTGCCCACGATAACGGGGTCCCGTTCTATGTGGCGCTTCCCTTCTCGACCATCGACTGGTCCTGCCCCGAGGGCCGTGCAATCCCGATCGAGGAGCGTTCGGAAGATGAAGTCTTGCGCGTGTGGGGCCGGTCCGCGCGGGGCAATGTAGAGGAGGTTCTGATCGCGCCACCTGCAACGCGCGCGGCCAACCCGGCCTTCGACGTCACGCCCGCGCGTCTCGTGACCGGCTTTATCACGGAGCGCGGTGTGTGTGCGGCCACAGAAGCGGGGTTGCGGGGGCTTTATCCGGATGCCGAGGTGATGTCATGAGCCGCAAGTCCCAGGGCGGCGAGAAGGCATTGCGCAAGTCTCTCGTCGAGACGGCGCGCGCTATGAGCGCCAGCGGCCTGTCGCCCGGTCGATCGGGCAATGTCTCGTGCCGTTTCGGGGAGGGGATGCTCATTACGCCGTCGGGCTTGGCTTATGATCTCATGGCGCCGGCCGACGTCGTGCGCGTGGAGGCCGACGGCAGCGTGGCGTCCGGTCAGCGCCGCCCGTCGACGGAATGGCATTTTCATCTCGCGATCTATCACGCGCGGCCGGATCGCAACGCCGTCGTCCACACGCACTCCCTGCATGCCACGGTGCTCGCCTGCGCGCGGCGCAATATCCCGGCGTTTCACTACATGGTCGCGGTGGCGGGCGGGGCCGACATCCCCCTCGTGCCGTATGCAACCTTCGGGACGGACGAGCTGGCCCGCCATGTGGCGGATGGGCTCAGCGAGCGCGATGCCTGCCTGATGGCGCACCACGGGCAGGTCGCGATCGGCTCCACATTGGAGCGCGCGCTGGAACTGGCTGCGGAGGTGGAGGTGCTGGCCGAGCAGTACGTCAAGGTGCTCATGCTCGGCCGTCCCGACGTTTTGCCCGCCGACGAGATGGTGCGCGTGCTCGACAAGTTCAAAAGCTACGGCGCGCAAGGCGGGGATTGAAGTCCGTACGTTGGACCTTCACGCCGCCCACGCCTATTCCGGCCAGCTCCAGGTGGTCTTGCCGTTCAGGTGATGGAGTTGATGGGCCGGGCAAAAAGGCGCCGCGCGATGTGCGTCGCGGCGCCGTTCTCTTGTGATCAGGCACCCGATCGGAAGTAAGGCTCCACGGTGCCCTTGATCTTGAGCGTCATTGCGCGCCCGAAGCGGTCCTTGGCCTTGCCAGCCGCGACACGGACCCAGCCCTCGCTGACGCAGTATTCCTCGACGTTGGTCTTTTCTACCCCATTGAAGCGTACGCCGACATCGCGCGCGAGTACGGCTTCGTTGTAATAGGGACTTGCGGGATCGATCGACAGGCGATCGGGCGGTGTGTCCTGGGACGACACGGTGTCTTGAGTTTCGTCGGACATGGCGCTTGGCTCCGATCTTCTTATTGCCGTCAATTTGCAAACCGGAAGTGCATCACGTCGCCATCCTTGACGACGTACTCCTTGCCTTCGAGCCGCATTTTGCCCGCCTCCTTGGCGCCCGTCTCACCGCTGAGCGCGATGTAATCATCATACGCGATGGTCTCGGCGCGAATGAAGCCCTTCTCGAAGTCGGTATGGATGACGCCGGCGGCCTGCGGCGCGCGCGTGCCGCGCGTGATGGTCCAGGCGCGTGCCTCCTTCGGGCCCACGGTGAAATAGGTGACGAGATCAAGCAGCGCATAGCCGGCACGGATCAGCCGGTTGAGGCCGGGCTCTTCCAGGTCCATGGAAGCGAGGAACTCCGTGCGCTCCTCAGGCGGAAGACCTGCGAATTCGGCTTCGATCTTGGCCGAGATGACGACGGCGGCCGCTTCCTCGGCGCGTGCGCGCTCCTCGACCTTGGCGGAAAACGCGTTGCCGGTTGCGGCCGATGCCTCATCGACGTTGCACACGTAGACGACGGGCTTGGCCGTGATGAGCTGCAGCGCGCGATAGGCGGGAAGCTCCTCCTCCTCGATGACCGCAGTGCGCGCCGGTTTTCCTTCGCGCAAGGGCTGCAGCGCCTTTTCAATGACGGCAAGTTGCGCCTTGGCGTCCTTGTCGCCCGCGCGCGCTTTCTTCTCGATGTTGGCCGCCCGCTTTTCCAGACTTTCCAGATCCGCAAGCATCAGTTCGGTTTCGACCACGTCAGCATCCGCGAGCGGATCGATGCGGTTCTCAACATGCGTGATGTCCTCATCCTCGAAGCAGCGCAGCACGTAGGCGATCGCGTCCATCTCGCGGATGTGAGACAGGAATTTATTGCCGAGGCCCTCCCCGCGCGAGGCTCCGCGGACGAGGCCCGCGATATCGACGAAGGTCAGTCGCGTCGGGATGATCTCGGCCGATTTTGCGATGGCCGCTAATTTGTCGAGGCGTGGGTCGGGGACGCCAACCTCGCCGACATTCGGCTCAATGGTGCAGAAGGGGTAATTCGCCGCTTCCGCTGCCGCCGTCTGCGTCAGCGCGTTGAAGAGGGTCGACTTGCCGACGTTCGGCAAGCCAACGATGCCTAGTTTGAAGCCCATGATATTGAGGAGGTCCCGGCTTTGATCGATGCTCTGTGGCTGGCCGATGGGCTACACTGGTGCGGGCGTGCGATCAATGGGAGATAGAGCCGCGCGTGCCGCAGCCTCCCATCATCGGGCGACGGTATCAGCGGCACGGCCCGTCATGGCGGCGGCCAACGCCCGCGCCCTGGCGCTCGCAATCATTGCCATAGGTCCGTCCATTGCAGCCGCACACCGGCTGATAGATCATGGGGCAGACCTCGGGCCTGGGCTGACATGTGCCGCGCACGCGCCATGACAGGCACTGCGCTTTGGGTGCCGGCTCACAGTAGAAGCCTTTCGCGCACCGTTTGCGTGTTCCACACTCCGCACCCTGGGTGCCGCCACGTACGCCCGCAGCAGCGCTGCCTGGGGCATGTGCGATCATCGCTGGAACCATGAGTGCCAGAGCGGCGAGGCAGGCGTAGACCTTTCGCGTCATGCCGGTCAGCCCGTCAGCGAATCCGGGTCATCTCGAAGGCGGAATACGATGCAGGACTGGGCAGCTTTTCCTTCCCCGTCATGGCATCGGCCAAGGCCTCACCCAGAACCGTTCCATCCTGGAGTTCCTTGGCGGCGACGACGATGAAAGGACGCTGCCAACTGGTGCCAACGGTCTCGCAGGCGCTGCAGGGGTCGCGGTACTGGCCAAGATTGAGAGCCCAAAGAGGAACCCACTCGAATGCTGAGGCCTTCGCCAGCTCCGCCGTGCGCATGGCCCTCCGCCGCGCACGCTCGAGCTCATTGGCGGCCTGCCCTTCTTGTGAAGCCGTCCCGACAGCAATGATTTCCCTGGCCTCCGCAAGCGATGCGCGCACATCAGAATCGAGCACCGAATTGGCAAGCTCCGATGAGGGAATGCGCCTGCCGGCCTGTTCCAGATCCTCGGCGCTGGCATGCACCCACTTGAACTCTTTGTTGAGCACGACGACGTCGAATACGCCGCGCCGGCCGGCCTTGTCGAAGCCGATGATCTCGAACACGGTGGAATTTTCGGTCTGGCGCGATGTTTCAACGGGCGCGGGGGCCCATTTCCGGTTCTGGCTGCTCTCGATGGCATCGGTCACCGTCATGACTGCGGCGGTTCCGACCACACCCGCGGATACGATCGCCAGCCCTGACTCCGCCGGTGTGCGGAACAACGAAGTGAGCCATTGGAACCGGTCGCTCCAGCGATAGGCCGCAACAATGCGCCTGCGGTTCTTCTTGCCGTCTTCGTTGGATTGGCCGGACAACTCGGCGTCGGGTGACATTTCCGCCATTGCGGGTCCTCCTTGCAGTACGCGCTCCGCGATCATCGTATAGCGGTGAACTATGACCAGTGAAGTGACATTTCCAAGCCGATTGCTCCATGCGAAGACGTAGCACTTTTGCCGGAGTATGCTGGCTGGAGTATGTCAGCTTTTGCCGCTGTCATCGCGCGGATTGGTTTTGCGGGCGCTCAGCCATTTCGCAAGGTTCTCGGCCAGTGCGCCAGCCCGTTTGGACTGGCGTTCGCCCGGCGGTCCACCACTCGCGGGGCGGGATCGGGCCGGAGCGGACGGCGGATTGTCTGTGTCGCCAGCAGGTGACCGTCGCCCGCCTTGGGCTGGCGGAGCGTGCGCCGTTGGCGCTGCGTGCGTGTCACTGGCGGTACGGGAACGCGCCACGTCGTTCAGGAAGCGCGCGGTGTCTCCTGTAGCGAGATGAGGTGCGGCTGCTGCAATATGATCGAGCAGATCCGGCAGCCAGACATCATCAGCTTTGAAAAAGTCTGCCAGCACATAGTGAACGACGGCATCTTTCGATCCGGGATGTCCGATGCCGAGCCGGACGCGAAAGGTCTCGTTGCCAACATGGGCATCGATCGAGCGCAAGCCATTGTGGCCCGCGTTGCTGCCACCCTGCTTCACTTTCACCTTGCCCGGCGCGAGATCAAGCTCGTCGTGGAAAACGATAATGTCGTGGGGTGCGATCTTGAGGAACCGTGCAGCTTCGCCGACGCTCTGCCCGCTCTCGTTCATGTAGGTCTGCGGTTTGAGCAGCATCACCTTCTGGCGGCCCAGCGTGCCTTCGCTCGCCAGAGCCTTGAACTTCGATTTCCACGGGCCAAAGCCATGAGCCTGCGCGATGCGCTCCACGGCGAGGAAACCGATGTTGTGGCGATTGCCCGCATACTTGGGACCGGGGTTGCCGAGGCCGACGAACATCTTCATCGGGTGCGCTCCACGCGAGAGGCGCCA
>CAZZPH010000107.1:0-8290 GCA_964655725.1 uncultured Hyphomicrobium sp. | reverse complement strand
GGCGCTGTGCGAGGCCATTTGCAATGAACTCTGGACAACACGCCGCCCCGCTCGCGGAACAGCGCCGGGTCGCGATCGTCGATGCGTCGACGGCATCCGTGCTGCGCAACAGACGCACGTTGATCTCGGCTCTGAGGTCGCGCGGCAGCCCTGTCATGGTGCTGGCGCCGTGTATGCTCGCCGGTGAAATCGCTGCCTTGCGGGAGCTCGGCGCGGAGCATGTCAATTTCGATCCCAATCCTCCTGGTGTCGCGCCGTTGAGCCGATGGCGTCTGCTGGGCTCGCTCGCCGAAGCGCTGAAGACCTGGCAGGCCGCAACGGCACTCGTATCAACGAACGCCCTCTCAGGAATTGCCGCCTTGGCGGCGCGCAAGGCCGGGGTTGGGCATGTTGTGATGCTCTGCAACGATCTGAATACGGAACCGGCCGGGGAGCAGGCCTTGAGAGCCAAGTCCTACCGCAAGGCCGCGCGCCTCGCTCATCAGGTCATCGTACACAACCAGGTGGATGCCGCGATTCTCGAAGCGAGCGGCCGTCTGCCCGGCCGGAAGCCCTGTCTGATCAGCCCTGCTGCCGGCGTTGATCTATCCGAGTTTCCCACCGCTCCGATCTCCCCGCCGGACGGGCCCCTCACCTTTCTGATGATTGCCGACCCGGCCGAACGCAGCGCCATCGCCACATTCGCGGCGGCCGCGCGGAACCTTGCCCAGCGGGGGGCTCCTCAGCGCTTTGTCCTTGCGACAGACCGCGAGTCGGCGAGCGATACGTCGATCCTGACCGTCGCGGGCGTCGAATTTGCCGGCCGTGCGCAGGACACGCGGCAGCTCATTACCGAGGCTCATGTCGTGGTCCACCTCTCCGCCGACGACGGATGCCCCGTCGCGCTCATGGAGGCGCTGGCTGTCGGCCGGCCGGTCATCACATTGCCGGAAGCAGCCTGCCGCATGGCCGTGGATGAACGCGTCAATGGTTGTCTCGTTGCGCGCGATGACGCTGAGGCGCTGGCGGACGCGTGCCTGAGCTACGTCCAACATCCGGAATTGTTGGCCTCCGAAGGGCGTGCCAGCCGCGCGAAGGCTGAACGTACGTTCGACGCGCGCGCCCGACTGCCCGCCTACCTCGCAGCACTGGAGCCCGTCAGCAAAGCACCCGTCACCCTCACGACAGCCGCGGCCGGTGCGGCAGCGTGAGCGAGCATACCCCGGCGGCAGCACCCCGTGAAACCTCGCGACTTCTGATCGCCTGGTGTGCCGTTGGCCTTGGCCTGTGCGGACTGGCGGCACTGCTGGCCGCAATGTCGCAACAGTTCGATTACGCCGTTCCGCTTGCCAGCAAGCCCGCGCTCATACTCACGTTCGGCATGGGGCTCGCCGGTGCAATTTATGCCCTCCTCCTCCCGCTGATCCGCCGGACCATCGCTGCGGATTTGGGCGCACATACCGTACTGTTCGCCATCATGCTGGGCGTTGGGCTGGCGCTGCGCGTCATGATGTTCCGCACGCACCCGGCGCTGGAGGACGATTGGTATCGCTACCTCTGGGATGGCGCGGTCACCGCTCATGGCTACAATCCGTTCGCCGTTGCGCCTGACGATGCCCAAGGCAACGACTACGCCGGCGGCCTTCAAGCGCTCGCCCACGCGTCGGGCGTCATCATCGAACGCATCAACCATTCCGACCTCAAAACGATCTATCCGGCCGGCGCGCAGGCGGCATTCGCGCTCGCATACCTGATCGGCCCCTGGAACCTCGATGCCTGGCGCCTCGTGTGCCTGGGCGCCGAGATCACGACGCTCGTCCTCATCCTTGCCCTGCTTGCCGAGGTTGGCCGCGCGCGGATCTGGGCCGCGCTCTACTGGTGGAACCCGCTGGTCGTCAAAGAACTCATGAACTCGGCTCATATGGAAGCCGTCCTGATGCCGGTCGTCGTGGGCAGCGTTCTCATCGCGCTGAAAGGCCGGCGCGTTATCGCCTCAGGACTCGCCGGGCTTGCCGTCAGCGTCAAACTCTGGCCCGTGATCCTTCTCCCCATCCTGACGCGCCCCTTATGGGGGCGCTGGCCGCGGCTATTTGGCGCCGCAATTCTATCATCAGTTGTCATCGTGCTATTTGCGCTGCCGCCGTTGCTCGGTGGCATCGACGAGACATCAGGCTTTCGCGCCTATGCCGAATACTGGCAGACCAACAATGCGATTTTTCCGCAGTTTCGCGCCGCGGTTCAATGGGCACTGGGTCCTTGGAACGCCGAGGCGAGCACCACGGCGTTCCTCGCGCGCTTCATCCTTGCAGCGACACTCGCAGTAATTGTCTGTGCGATCACGCTGCGTCCGATCGGCAGCAAAACCGACGAAACACGCCGCATCACGCTCATAATCACGGCCCTTATTCTGCTGAGCCCCGCGCAGTTTCCCTGGTACCTCGTGTGGGTACTGCCGTTCGCATGCCTCCATCCCTGGCGCGGCTTCTTCGCTGCGACCACGCTCCTTCCAGGCTACTACGCCTCGTTCCATTTCCTCGCTCAAGACCGCTACGACATCTTTTCTTCCGGCGTGGTGTGGCTCATCTGGTGTCCGATCTGGCTTTGCTTTCTCTGGGACACCTGGGAGGGTTGGACAACGCGCGAGGGCCGCCATGCGTAAGGGGCACACGATTGGCGTGGTCATTCCAGCCCGCGACGAGGAGCAGGCCATCGGCCTCGTCGTCGGCGGGCTGCCCGCCTGGGTCGATGCCATCATCGTCGCCGACAACGGGTCCAGCGATCGCACCGCAGAGGTGGCGCGCACGGCTGGAGCACAGGTGGTGAGTGAACCAGAACCTGGTTACGGTGCTGCCTGCCTGAAGGGCATCGCAGCACTGCCGCCGGTCGACGTGGTCGTCTTCGTGGATGGAGACCATTCCGACTACACCGAGGAAATGGACCGTCTGGTCGATCCCATCGTGGAGGATACCGCTGATCTCGTCATCGGCTCGCGCGCCCTCGTCAAACGAGAGCCTGGCGCGATGACGCCCCAGCAGGTCTTCGGCAATTGGCTTGCAACGCGCCTCATTCGATTGATCTGGGGCGTCAGGTTTACTGATCTCGGACCGTTCCGCGCAATCTCGCGGACCGCCCTCGACCACCTCGGGATGACCGATCGCACGTTCGGCTGGACTGTCGAGATGCAGATCAAGGCCATCGAGAAGGGTCTGCGGGTGCGTGAAATCCCTGCGCGCTATCGCCGCCGTATCGGGCACTCCAAGATCTCCGGTACTGTGAAGGGTACGATCCAAGCCGGCATTGGCATCCTCGGCATGATCGCCCGCCACGCCCTGCGCCGCCGGCGCGACACGCGCCGGTCCCGCATCGAAGCCAGACACGAGGCCGACTAGATGGTGCAAACGGTGCCCGCACGGGTCATAAGGTTCATGGCAGTGGCGGTGGTCCACACCGCGGGAGTGTCCCTGGCGCCGCACGCGGTCGCAGAGGACATTCTCAAACTGCGGTCCCGGTCCGATTTGGCGCTGATCGAGATGATCCACCCCGATCCCCGCTCGACACGTCCGCCGCGCGCAGGTGTCTCCGACCTCGCGGTCGTCATCGCCGGGGACCGCGCCGGGCGCGTCCTTGCATTGGCCGATGGCGCGGCGCCGGGCTCTGGCCGTACGGCATTTCGCATCCGGCTCCTGGTGGTCTCTGAAGGACGGCTGCTCGCGGACGGCATCGGCGCGTGTGGTCCCTGGCGGCGGGGGGTCACCCGATGCGAGATGGAATGCGATGGCGGATACTTCCGCCTGCGCCGAACCCAAGGCGCAGTAGACGAAGCCGACCTGGTTCTGGGCGGGGAAAGCGATAGCCTCGACGCAAATCACAGGAGCATTTCCTTGGGAAATTGCGAGTTGGAAGGCGAGCCCGCTCCCAGGTTGACGGTTAAGGCCGGGCGCAATCTGGTCGAGTTGCCGCTTCTGGCAGATTGACCAGCGCGAAGCGCTCTCTTATGTGATCGCCATGTCCGTATTGCCCATCATCACCCTGCCTGACCCACTCCTGCGCGAGGTCTCAAAACCCGTGGAGCGGGTGGATTCCGCCGTACTGCGCCTCGCCGACGACATGCTCCAGACGATGTATGAGGCTCCCGGTATTGGTCTGGCTGCGATCCAGGTTGCCGTACCGCTGCGACTGTTCGTACTCGACGTCTCAGAGGAGGGCGAGCCACGTCAGCCCCGCGTTCTGATCAACCCTGAGATTCTGGAGCGTGGCCCGGAACTGCGCACGCACGAGGAAGGCTGTCTGTCCATCCCCGATTTCCGTCTCGACGTCGAGCGGCCCGCCTCGGTGCGCATCTCCTACCTCGACCGCAACGGTAAGCGCCAGGAACTCGAAGCAGAGGGACTGCTCGCCACAGCCATCCAGCATGAGATCGATCATCTGGACGGACGGCTGATCATTGATTTCCTGTCGCGGCTCCGGCGCGATATGGTGGTGCGTAAGTTCAAGAAACTCGCCCGGCAGGAGGGCGGACTCTAGCAGAAAGTCCGCGTCTTCAGCGTGCTTTTCGTGCGTATCGCGCCCGATCAAAGGTCTTCTCAACCATGCCCCTGAAGATTGCGTTCATGGGAACTCCGCATTTCGCCGTGCCGTCGCTGCGCGCGCTCATCGAGGCTGGTCATCAGGTCGCGATGGTCTACACGCAGCCGCCACGACCGGCGGGCCGCGGCATGGCGGAGCGCAAATCACCAGTCCACCTCGAAGCCGAAGCGCAACACCTGCAGGTTTCCACGCCCGCCAGCATGAAAGATGCAACAGTCCAGGATCAGTATCGCCAGCTTGGCGCCGATGCCGCGGTCGTGGTCGCATATGGGCAGATTCTGCCGCGAGCCGTTCTCGAAATCCCCCGTCTCGGCTCCTTCAATCTTCACGCCTCCGCGCTACCGCGTTGGCGCGGTGCGGCACCAATCCAGCGCGCGATCATGGCCGGGGATGCCTCCACGGCAGTCATGGTGATGCGTATGGAGGAAGGCCTCGACACCGGACCCATCTGCCTCAGCCGGACCATTGCGATCGGCCCGGAGACGACGGCTGGAGAGTTGCATGACGAATTAGCAGCCGCCGGGGCGCCCCTGCTGGTCGAAGCGATGTCCGCGCTGGAACGCGGCGAACTGGTCGCGCGCCCGCAATCCGGCAACGGCGTCACCTACGCCACCAAGATCTCGAAAGCCGAAGGCAAGATCGATTTTTTCCGGCCGGCTGGAGACGTCCACAATCTCATTCGCGGCCTCGCGCCGTTTCCCGGCGCATGGTTGGAATTCTCCCGCCCAAGCGGCGAGCCTGAACGAGTTAAGATCCTGCGCTCAGCCCTCGCAGAGGGAGGTGGCGAACCGGGCACCATCATCGATGATCAATTGACGGTTGCGTGCGCAGCAGGTGCGGTCCGGCTTGTCGAACTGCAGCGCTCGGGCAAGCGCCCGATGCCGGCCGAGGAATTCCTGCGCGGCTTTCCGCTGGCACCCGGCGCACGCGTTAATCATTCTTAACGATCATCGGCCGCCACGGCCCGCCGGTGGCCTAGACTTCCGCCGCAGTCTACGACCTGTCGTTGGAGTCTCATCATGTCACCCAAAGCCCTCTGCTTCGGTTTGCTGTTGGCAGCTTCGGCCTTCGTTCCCACGGTCAGTGCCCAAGGGGCCTACACGACGCGCATCGAGCCGCGGCCCGTCTACGGCGCGATCATCACGATCGAGGAGGGTGTGCGCGTCTTCCGGCCGCTTCCGCCTGAGCGCCATGTCATCGTCAATCCTGGCGGGGCGACACCGCTTCAGCTGTCTGTCAGCGAGACGCGCGTCTATCAGGAAAGCAACTCCTACAGCCGCAACTCGCATGTGCATCGCTATCCGCGCTCGCCATACTATCGTTCCTTTGTCCCCGCGGTTGGCGGACACTGAGGGGCAAGCGGCTTGAGCAGCGATGCCGGTCTAGCCTAAGGGTGAAGGTGACGCCCCGGTACCTCGCCAGGGCCTTGACCCTGGTCTCACCACTCAATGCCGCGCTATCGCCTGCAGATCGAATACGATGGAACGCCTTTTGCCGGCTGGCAGGTTCAGCCGGCAAGCCTCACCGTGCAGGGTGCGTTGCAAGCTGCCGTCCGCGCCTTCTCGGGCGAGGACGTCATCGTCAAAGGCGCGGGCCGGACCGATGCCGGCGTGCACGCGACCGGTCAAACGGCCCATGTCGATCTTAGCCGGGCGTGGCCACCTGAGCGCGTGCGCGATGCCATCAACTTTCACCTCAAGCCGCACCCCGTTGCCGTGTTGTCGTGCGCCGCTGTCCCCGCAACGTTCGATGCGCGCTTTAGCGCCGTGATGCGCCATTACCGCTACAGGATCCTCACGCGGCGCGCCCGGCCCATCCTCGACCGTGATCGCGTGTGGTGGCTCACGCGGCCGCTCGATGCCGGGGCGATGTCCGAAGGAGCCCGCGTCCTCGTCGGCCGCCACGACTTCACGACCTTTCGCGCCGTCCAATGTCAGGCAGCCTCACCAATACGGACACTCGACCGGCTGGACGTCGCGCGCGACGGCGATGAGATCGTCATCGAGACCTCGGCGCGTTCGTTCCTGCACAATCAGGTGCGCTCCATGGTTGGCACACTGAAGCTCGTGGGCGAGGGGAAATGGTCACCCAGCGATGTCGCGTCAGCGCTTGCCGCGTGCGACAGGACGCGCTGCGGGCCGGTTGCGCCAGCATCTGGCCTTTATCTCACACGCGTCGACTATTCAGGCGACACACCGCGATAAGGGGCAAAGTGACGCGCATTGATCGGTGACAACACCGTACCTATGTCCCGGCTATACGCCCACCACGCCTACCCCTCCCGAGTACAAGGAACATATCCGCATGCTGTATGTCGACACACCGACGTCGAACGATATTTCTCTGTTGAACGCGGTGCGTGCCGATGCCTGCGTTTCGATTTATCTGCCGACAACACCGCTGACCAAGAACATCGGCGCCTCTCGCATCGCACTTGGCAACCTTGTCAAGGAAGCGATCGCCCAATTGCAGGCCATCGGTTTCGACAAACGCCGCAGCGCGAGCCTTGAAGAGGGATTATCCATGCTGGCGGCCGACGATGCGTTCTGGCGTATTCAGGCCAACAGCCTCGCCATCTTTGCAACGCCGGACAAAGTGATCACGTTCCGCCTCGCCAACAAGCTGAGCCAGATGGTGGAGGTCTCCGACAGGTTCCATCTGAAACCGCTCCTGCGCGCAGTCTCCTTCCCGCATGAGGCTTTCATCCTCGCCTTGTCGGAACACGGTGTCCGGTTGATCGAGGTTTTCTCCGACATGCCCCCGGTGAAGGTCAAAGTTCCAGGCCTTCCAAAGGACGCCGCGCACTTTCACAACAAGGCGACCTTGAACGACCGATCGCCGGTCGGACGCATAATTGGTGCCGAAGGCCAGCGCGTCCGCCACTTGCAATACATGCGTGCCGTGGACGCCGCGTTGCGGCCGGTGCTGTCAGGACGCGACACACCGCTCATTCTCGCCGCCGTCGATCCGCTGGCGGCGCTCTACCCGGCCGTCAACAGCTATGGCCGGCTCCTGCCCCATGTGATCAAGCAGAGTCCGGACCAGATGAAGGACGGCGAATTGGCGCGGCTCGCCGTCCCCATTCTCGACGAAGCTTACGCAGCCGAGGTGGCCGATGTGCGAACCCAGTTCGACACACGCGCCGGTCAAGGCCGAACCGCGACGGATCTGACCGACGTCGCCCGTGCGGCGACATTCGGTGCGGTCGATATCCTGCTGGTTGACATCGATGAGGTGGTCCCCGGCACCGTCGATGACAAAGGTGTGGTCACATTGGCCAGCGCGGAAAGCGCCACGACCTATGGGGTTGTGGACGAAATCGCCGGTCGCGTCCTCAATTCGGGCGGGCGTGTGCTTGCGGTCCGGCGCGCGGAGGTCCCAGGCGGGAACGGGGTTGCCGCGATCCTGCGCTATCCGGTGTAAAGAACGTCCGTATTATGGGCCGGAGCGCTGCCTGCTTCGGGGCTAAGCCCGTGATCGGGCCCGCTTTTAGGCCGGCTGGATCGACCTGACACACTGGGCCGGCGCCGCTTCTCGCCCGGGCCGGCGGGGATCGGCTTGCCATGATCGCCACTGGGAATTTGACACGCCGGAACGGTTGGTTTCCTGATGCCGCATCGTGCTTGCCTTCACTGCCTGTTGCGGTGCAATCATAACCCCAGCTTTCGCGCCTGACCCCACCGGAGACCACCGCCTGATGACCGCTTCCGCGATGCCCGACGAA